>JACMOG010000626.1 GCA_014378125.1 Vitreoscilla sp.
GCCACCAGCAGCACGTCCTGCGTGTTGCCCTGCCCTCGTACGCGACGCACCGTCTCCACGCCGTCGAGCGAGGGCATGCCGATGTCGACGAAGGCGATGTCGGGCCGCGAACTCACGATGGCGGCGACCGCGGCGAGGCCGTCGTGCACCACCTCCACGCGATGGCCCAGCAGCTCCAGCATCGTGCCGAAGCTGTGCGAGAAGTCGACGTTGTCGTCGGCCAGCAACACCGACAGCGCGGGCTCGCCGTTGACCGGCAACGTGGGACTGGCGGCGGTCGCGCCGGCGCTGGCGGCCAGCTCGGCATCCACCGGCAGGGTCATGCGAAAACGCACGCGGTGCATGCCCGGCGGGCGCTGTGCCGCTACGCCGCCTCCGTGCAGCGTGGCCAGTTGAAGGGCGAGCGCGACGCCCAGCCCCAGCGCAGCGACGTCGACGTCCTCCATCGGCGCGGCGGCCTGTTCCGGGGGCGCGTCGGCGTCGGCAACCGTGGCGATGGCCAGCGCCAGCGTGGCGCCGTCCAGGCCCGCCGCGATGCGGATCGTGCTGCCGCGTTCGGCGTGCCGCATGATGTCGTCGACCAGGTGGCCCACGGCCTGGGCCACGCGCTGGGCGTCGCCACGCAGGCGCGGCAGCGGCTCGGGGCCGGCGTCCAGCTGAAGGCTCATCTCCTGGGCCAGCAGCGCTGGCGCCAGCCTGTCTTCCAGCCCGCGCAGCACCCCCATCAGGTCGAACGGGGCCTGCTGCAGCGTGGCCTTCTCGCTGGACAGCCGGGCCAGGTCGGACAGCTCGTCGGCGATGCGCATCAGGTGCCCCACCTGGCGCTCCATGATGCCGCGCGTGCGCAGCCGGCCGTTCGGGTCGTTGTCGGTCAGGCGCAGGAGCTCGATGCCGTTGGACAGCGGCGCGAGCGGATTGCGCAGGTCGTGCGCGAGCCCGGCCAGGAACGCGTGGCGCTGGCGGTGCGCGGCCTCGGCGTCATGGAGCGCGCCGTCGCGCTCCGCGCGCACGGCCGCCAACGCGGCCTGGGCATCGGCCAGCGCGGTCTGCGTGCGCGTCAGTTCGTCGGCAGTGGAAGTCATCCGGGTCGCCTCCTCGCGAGCCTTGGCAATCGTCTCGACATCGCGGTCGCGCTGGGCCCGAAGCTCGGCGATGTGGGCCGACGCCGCGCGCAGGCGACCGGCAAGCACCACGACAAAGGCCGCAAGGGCCACGCACAGGACGGTGAGGACGACGATGACGGACTCTCGGACATGAAAACGTCGCCGGCGACGAGCCGAAGCTCGGCCGCGGGCGACGCACGGGCCCCCACTGTACGGTCGGGGGCGGGTGAACTCAGACGCTGTCGCTCAGGACGGTGCGTGGCGGCGGCGACGCTCGACCGCCTCGATCTTGAGCAGCTGGCGATACTTGGTGACGGTGCGGCGGGCCACCTGCAGGCCCTGCGTGGCCAGCTGGCGCGCGATCTCGGCGTCCGACAGCGGCGCGGTGGGCGCCTCGGCCTCGATGATGTCCTTGATCAGGCCGCGGATGGCGGTGCCCGAGCAGGCGCCGCCGCTGGCCGTGGTCATCGCACGCGAGAAGAAGTACTTCAGCTCGAACACGCCGATGGGCGTGGCCATGTACTTGTTGTTGGTCACGCGGGACACGGTGGACTCGTGCAGGCCCAGCTCGTCCGCGATCTCGCGCAGGCCCAGCGGCTTCATCGCCATCGCTCCGAACTCGAGGAAGTGCTTCTGGCGCGACACGATGGCCTCGGCCACGCTGAGGATGGTGGAGAAGCGCTGCTCCACGTTGCGCATCGTCCACTTGGCCTCCTGCAGGTGCGTGGCCATCTCGGCGTTCTGGCCGCCGCGCTTGTGGCGCTGGAACAGCTCGGCATAGACCTGGTTCAGGCGCACCTTGGGGATGATGGCGGGATTCAGCTGCACGTTCCACTGACCGCGCACCTTGCGCACAATCACGTCGGGGATCACGTACTGCAGCTGCGTGGAGCCGAAGCGCCAGCCCGGACGCGGGTCGAGGCGGCGGATGCGGTCGCACACGGCCTCGATCTCGGCCGGCGTGCGGCCCAGCGCGCGCGCCATCGTGCTGACGTCCTTGGCGGCCAGGCAGTTCAGGTGCTCGCTGATGATGTGGCGGGCGATCTCGCGGGTGCCCTCGTCGTCGATCGCGGACAGCTGCGCCAGCAGGCATTCGGAGACGCTGCGGGAGGCGACGCCGGCCGGCTCGAGCGCCTGCACGCGCTTGAGCGCGATCTGCATCTCTTCCAGCGTGGCGGCCGGGTCGAGATCGGCCACCTCGATCATCTCCTGCAGGTCGGTGCGCAGGTAGCCGTCGTCGTCCAGGGACTCGACGATCACCTTGGCCAGCACCAGGTCGCGCAGCGTCAGCGGCAGCACCGCCAACTGGCCGTGCAGGTGCGTGGCCAGCGAGGTGGGCACGGCCATCATGTCGAGGGCGCTGGTCTCGTCGTCATCGGCGCGCTTGCCCGATCCGAGGCCGTCGGCCTGCCACATGTCGCGGTCGCCTTCGCCGGGCAGATCGCCCTCGGGCGCGGCCATGGTCTCGGCGGCGGCCTCTTGGGCGTCGCGCGCTTCCTGGGCCTCGGCGGCCTGCTCGGACGACAGTCCTTCGTCGCCCTGGTCGTCGGGGTTGCCGTCTTCTTCCAGGAACGGGTTCTTGCCCAGGGCGTCGTGGACTTGCTGGGCGAATTCGAGCGAGGAGAGCTGCAACAGGCGCACGGCGTGTTGCAGGCGAGGGGACAGCGTCTGTGTCTGGCGCTGTTCGGTGCGGAAGTCCATCGAACCCATTGGTTCCTCCTGAGCTTTGGTGGCCCGCGGCGCCGGCAAGAGTTGCCGGGTTCGCGTTCATGCCTCAGAGGATTGCAACGCTCGTGCCAGAAATCGAGATTTAGGGTAAACCCGTAACACGCCCTGTTCAGGTACTCGAAGAAGAGGCAATTCGACGGTTTTGCGAAGCCGAATTTAATGTTACGCCGAGGATACGCTCAAGAATCTGAACAATCGAGGTCAGACTCGGCGCCCATGCGACCCACCGGGCCCCATATTTGCCGCAACGCGGAAACCTTGGGGCAGCGCGTCATTGACGCGGCTCGGCGTCGCCGCGATCCGGCGCCACCTTCTCGTTGTAGACCTTGTCCATCAACGGTCCGCGGTCGGTGTCTGTGGTGCCGTCGGTGGCATTTCCGAAGGCCTTGAGGCCCACGTCCTTCTGCTGCGGCGTGCCGCTGGCCTGGCTGCGGCTGGACTCGTCCTGCTCGTGAGGCAGTGACGGCTCTTTCGCCCGATCACGTGCGGCGGTCGTCTGGCCGTTGGGAGCTCCATCCATGGAAGCAGGATGGCGCGGAGGGTAGACTTGTTTCATGGGAGTTGTCCGTTCACGTTGATGTCCGAAGGCACGTTCAGAAGGTATAGCCGAGCGCCAGCGTCACGTTCTTGACAGCCGAGCGGCCCTGCCCGACGAAGTGGAAGTCGTGCTGCTCCCAACCCACCGAACCGTGCAACCCGCGGGCCATGTTGACGTCGAGCGCGACGCCGTAGCCCAGGCCGACGCCCGTGGCGCGGCCGGTGGCCAGGCCGGACGATTCGGCGGCGCTCACCTTCGTGATGCCATAGGTCGGGCCCACCTTGCCCTCGACCGCGAAGCTGTCGCCCAGCGGCACCCGGCCCACGGCGCTCAGGTTGATCCCGCGAGCGATGACGCTGCCACCGGCACGGTCGGCCTTGCCCAGGTTCATTGCGCTGAGCTCGATGCCCAGGTTCTCCGTGAGCATGTTGCCGGCGGCCAGGCTGTACGACGTGGTGCCGCGCGAGCAGGTGAGGCCGGCCACGTTGCCACACGACGTGCCGTAGGTCGACTTGCCGATGGACAGGTCGATGAAGCTCTTGCCCGCCTGCGAACCGGAATCCCCGATCTCTCCCGCCAGGCTGGACTGCGAAGATTGCGCGCAGGCACCCATGGTGATCCCGAGCGCGGCCAGGGCGATGGCGCCACGGCTGAGTGCACGAAGGTTGGAGGTCATTTCAGTTCCCGGTTGAGCATGTTGCAGGGGTGTGCTATGACCACGATCGGGCAACCACCGTGCCACGACAGAGAACGCCTACGTCTCGCTCCACCGCGGATCTGCTCAGGCATGGGCGTTGCCATGCAACTTGTCCCCGCCTGTGGCCATGCGCGTTTGCTCGCGCAGCCGAACCGGGAAGGAAGCCATCATGTCCGCGCCCGCCTCGCTCCGGTTGCCTTCCAAGCCGAAGCTGCCCAAGCCTGTCCAGTCCACGTCCCCACTGGCCGCCCATAGCCACGCCCACGCGCTGGTGGCGGGCCTGGGCGAGCCGCTGGTCACGGGCAATCGCGTCGACCTGCTGCAGGACGGCCCGGGCACCTACGCGGCGATGTTCGCGGCCATCGACAACGCGCGCGACCACGTCAACCTCGAGAGCTACATCCTCGAGGCCGAAGGGCCGGGCGAGGAGTTCGCGCGCCGGCTCATCGCGCGCGCCAAAGCCGGCGTGGGGGTCAACATCCTGTACGACAGCTTCGGCTCCATCGGCACGCCCGCCAGCTACTTCGACCACCTGAGCGCCAACGGCGTGAACGTGTGCGAGTACAACCCGTTGCGCCGCCTGGGCAATCTCCTCAGCCGCACGCTGCACCTGCGCGATCACCGCAAGCTGATGGTGGTGGACGGGCGCATCGGCTTCATCGGCGGCGTCAACATCAGCTCGGTATATTCGGCGGGCTCGTCGCCGCTGGCGGCCCTGGGCGGCTCTGGGGCCGCAGGGGCGGGCGGCGAGGCGCCGGACAAGCCAGGCTGGCGCGACACCCACGTACGCGTGGAGGGTCCCATCGTCGCCCAGCTGCAGCGCCTGTTCATGCGGCACTGGAGCAAGCATTCGTCGATTGCGCTGCGTGGCACGCACTATTTCCCGCCACTTGCGCCGGTGGGCACACACCGCGTGGCGGTGGCCGCATGCGACGCCGGTCGCCGCCGCAATCCGTTCTACCGAGCGCTGCTGTCGGCGCTCGACGCCTCGTACCACCGCATCTACCTCACCACGGCCTACCTGGTGCCCACGCGGCGGCTGATGCGTTCGCTGGTGCGCGCCGCGCGGCGCGGCGTGGAGGTGCACCTGATGCTGCCCGGCATGAGCGACTTCTGGGCGCCGCTGCAGGCCGGCCGCTCGCACTACTCGCGGCTACTGCGCGCGGGCGTGCACCTGCACGAACTGCACGACACCTTGCTGCACGCCAAGACCTGCGTCATCGACGGCCTGTGGACGACCGTGGGATCCAGCAACCTCGACTGGCGAAGCTTCCTGCACAACGCGGAGGCCAACCTCGTGATCCTCGACGCCACGCTGGGCGCCGAGATGGAGCAGGTGTTCCTGGCCGACGTGGCGCGCGCCAGGGAGATCGATCGAGCGGAGTGGGCCAGGCGCGGCTGGCGCCAGCGCGTGGTGGAGATGCTGGCGCGCCGGTTCGAGTTCTTCCTGTAGCGCGCGTCTCGATCCACGGTCCAGCAAGACTTTCCGATCGCGCCCTTTTCTCCGGTTGGGCACACGATCTGCCGGCCACAGCTGATTCACCCGCAACCGAAAGGCTCCATCATGGACAACCAAGACACCATCGACGTACTCAACACCCTCATCGAGACCTGCAACGATGGCGAGCGCGGCTTTCGCAACGTGGCCGAGCACGTGCATTCGTCCGACCTGAAGACGCTGTTCGCCACGCGCGCGAGCGAGTGCCACCAGGCCTGCGCCGACCTGCGCGCCCAGGTGCTGCAGCTGGGCGGCGATCCCGAGACCGGCGGCAGTGCCAGCGGCGCAATGCATCGCGGCTGGGTCTCGCTGCTGGGCACGCTGTCCGGCTACAGCGACAAGTCGCTGCTCGAGGCCTGCGAAAAGGGTGAGGATTCGGCCATGGAGCGCTATCGCGACGCGCTCGACGAGGCGCTGCCCGACAACATCCGCATGCTGATCGAACGCCAGTACGAGGGCGTCAAGCGCAATCACGCGCAGGTGCGCGCGCTGCGCGACCAGGCACGTGCCACGGCGTCCTGATCGACGTGCCGGAAGGTGGCAGACCCCTCGCGGTCTGGCCCTGCTCAACGCGCCCGCCCCCCTGCGGGCGTTTTCATTGGAGACTCGCACCTTGATGACACCGACCACCGCCTGGTCTCTTGCCTGCGAGACGCTGAAATCGTGGAGCGACGACTACGCGTCCAGCATGGGCGCCGCCCTCGCCTACTACACGATGTTCTCGATCGCACCGCTGCTGCTGATCGTGATCTCCGTGGCCGGCCTGTTCTTCGGCGAGCAGGCCGCGCGCGGCGAGATCCTCGACCAGTTGCGGGGCCTGATGGGCACTGACGGCGCGCAGGCCGTGCAGACGCTGCTGGCCAGCGTCAACCATCCGAAGGCGGGCATCCTGGCCACGCTGTTCGGCATCGGCGCGCTGGTCGTGGGCGCCACCACCGTGATTGGCGAGCTGCAGAACTCGCTGGACCGCATCTGGCGCGCGCCGCGGCGTGACCACCACACGGGCGTGATCAAGTGGGTCCACACCCGCCTGATCTCGCTGGGCATGATCATGGGCATCGGCTTCCTGCTGATGGTGTCGCTGGTGGCCAGCGCGCTGCTGGCCACGGTGCAGCGCTGGTTCGGCCGCTACGTGGACTTCGGCGCGGCGGCGTCGGTGGTGGACTTCGCGCTGAGCTTCTGCTTCATCACGGTGGCGTTCGCGATGATCTACAAGCTGATGCCGCGGGTGCGCGTCGAGTGGCGCGACGTGGTCATCGGCGCGGTGGTGACGTCGCTGCTGTTCACGGTGGGCAAGATGGCGATCGGCGTGTACATCGGCCGCAGCGCGGTAGCCTCCACCTTCGGCGCGGCGGCGTCGCTGGTGGCGATGGTGGTGTGGGTGTACTGGTCGGCGCAGATCTTTCTGCTGGGGGCGGAGTTCACGTGGGTGTATGCGCGGCGGTGTGGGTCGCTGCGTGATGCGTCCTTGAAGTGAGGGCGGCGCTCGAAGCGTTCTACCGTCACTTCGACACAAGGCGTATGCGTCCGCAAGCCGTGTAACCGTCTGTTGGCCGATCAGATGGCATCAGTTCAAGCCCTGATCCCAGCAAATCGGATTGACCGGGAAAAACGCACATTTGCGACCGGTGTTCATGCGACCGCACCCGGACGCCGGTGCCATGCTTCATCCATGGACTCGAAACAACTTTTCATCGAACACCTCTCCGGCGAACTCCAGGCCATGGAGGTAGGTCGCGTGCCCATGAACGCCCTGCGCTACCGCGTCCACGCCAAGATGCTGCGCAAGGCGCTCATCGGCGCGGCCACGCCGTTGCTGCTCGAGCGCCAGGGGGGCGCCCACCCGCAGGTCGTGCACGCGCTGTCCAACCGGTTCTTCGAGGAGACCGGCCACCTGCTGCAACCCAACGCCACCGCCCACAAGGCTCGCTCGGTGCTGGAACGCACGCTGGCCACCTGTCGCCAGGCTCGCCAGAAGTAGCCCCGACTGCGCCTGCCGAGGAGCCGACGTGGCCGCCAGAACCGTATCCGTCCTCGCGCTCGGCGCCCTGCTGCTGGCCGCCCGTGGCGCACCCGCCGCCGCCGACCTCACCGACACCGAACGCCGCTGGCTGGCGGGCGCCACGCCCCCCGTGGCGTGGGCGCTCAAGCAGGGCATGCCCATCGACATCGTCGTGCTGCCGCAGGCCGACGCCGGCGCCGCCCCGCTGGCCATGGGCTACCAGGACGGCCGCTGCAAGCTGGTCTTCGCCATGCGCGGCAACCCGGCCGCCCAATCCACGCTGGACGCCATCCCCGCGCCGCTGATGCAGGCCACGC
>JACMOG010000627.1 GCA_014378125.1 Vitreoscilla sp.
CCGTGGTGGGCCAGCCGGAACAGCCCCCAGTGCACGGGAATCAGCGCCTTCGCGTTCACGCGCTGCGCGGCCAGCACCGACTGCTCGGGGCCCAGGTGCCAGTCGGGCCAGTCGGCGTCGTACTCCCCGGCCTCGATGAGCGCCAGGTCGAACGGCCCGAAGCGCTGGCCGATCTCGGTCATCGCCGCGAACAGGCCCGTGTCGCCCGAGTAGTACACGCGATGGTGGTCGCCCACCAGCGCGAAGCCGCCCCACAGCGTGTGGTCGGCCTGCGCGTCGAGGCGCCCGGACGCGTGACGCGCGGGCACCAGCGTCACCGTGAGCGCGCCCACGTGCGTGGACTGCCACCAGTCCAGCTCCACGATGCGCTCGGCCGGGATGCCCCAGCGCGCGAGGTGCGCGCCGATGCCCAGCGGCACGATGAACACGTTCTTCGACGAGCGCATCGCCATGATGGTGGCCATGTCGAGATGGTCGTAGTGGTCGTGCGAGATCAGCACGGCGTCGACGGGCGGCAGCTGCGCCAGCGCGATGGTGGGCGGGTACCAGCGGGGCGGCCCGGCCCACTCCACCGGCGACGCGCGATCGCTCCAGATCGGGTCCGTGAGCAGGCGCGCGCCGTCCACCTCCAGCAGCGTGGACGAGTGGCCGAACCAGGTGACGCGCAGGCCGCTGGCCGGCGTCACGGCGAGCACCGCGGGATCGGTGCGCGCCACCGGCACCGGCCCGTCGGGCTCGACGGCCGGGCCGCCCGACAGCGCGTGCAACAGGGCATCGCGCAGATCGCTCCACATCGGCTGCGGGTTGGCGAAGTGATCGTCGTGCCACTCGGGCGACAGCCGCATGCGCGCCAGGCGCTCGCCGTCCGCGCTCGCGCCGAAGGACTGGCAGCCCGTGAGCGTCAACGCGATCGCGGCGCCGTGCGCCGCCGGCACGCCCAGCGCGATGGCCGCCTCGCGTGGACCACGCATCAGCTCTTGTCGCTCTTGTCGCTCTTGTCGCTCTTGTCGTTCTTGTCGCCCTTGGCGCGCTCGGCCAGCCAGCCGTCCAGCGCCTTCACCGTGTCGCCGTAGAAGATGCGATAGAGGTCGTCGGCCACGTAGCCGATGTGCGGCGTGCCCAGCACGTTCTCCAGCGAGCGCAACGGGTGGTCGGCGGGCAGCGGCTCGGTGTCGAAGACGTCGAGCGCCGCCAGCGCGATGCGGCGCGAGGTGAGCGCCGACAGCAGCGCCGCCTCGTCCACCAGCGGTCCGCGCGAGGTGTTCACCAGCAGGCTGCTGGGTTTCATCAGCGCGAGCTCGCTGGCGCCCAGCAGGCCGCGCGTCTTCGGGCTGAGCACCATGTGCAGCGTGAGCACGTCGGACCGGCGCAGCAGTTCCTCCTTGCTCACCGCCGTGGCCCCGCGCTCGGCGGCGCGCTCGGGCGTCATGTTGGGGCTCCACGTGATCACCTTCATGCCGAACAGCCCGCCCACCTCGGCCACTGCGCCGCCCACGCGGCCCAGGCCCAGCACGCCCAGCGTCTTGCCCGACAGGCCGATGCCGATGCCCTGCTGCCAGGCACCGCGCCGGAACGCCAGGTTCTCGTGCACGATGTGACGGCTGGCCGCGAGGATCAGCGCCCATGTCATCTCGATGGTGGGGGCGGACGTGTAGCCGGTGAAGGCCAGCGAGATGCCGCGCTCGGTGGCCGCCTCCGCG
>JACMOG010000628.1 GCA_014378125.1 Vitreoscilla sp.
CGCGCGGTAGGCCTGGACGGCGGTGGACAGCGACACGCCGTGCTGGGCCGCCAGATCGCGCAACGACGGCAGCCGCTCGCCGCGGGCGAGCACGCCGGTGCGGGCGAGCACGCCGGTGCGGATCGACGCGGCAAGCGTCTGGGCGATCTGCAGGTAGAGCGTGTCCGGCGAGTCCATGCGCCATTCTGTCTGCTGAACCATGATGCGGACCAGTACAGATGCCTGCGGATTCGACCGTGACAGAGCCGCCGCACGACGATCTGTACTGCTGCGGATGGGCCGGCGTTGTGGCTGTCTCACGTCGACGACGCTGCCTAGAGTCGACCTCATGGACACCACGCTTGCATCCCGCCCTCTCCTCGCCCGCCGCCGGGTCGAGGCCGCCGACGCCGCCATCCGCCTGGCCGGCCACGCCACGTTCGTCCGCACCCTGCCGGCGGGCGCCTGCATCGCCGTGCAGTCGGGACGGATCTGGCTCACGCAGGCGGGCGACGCCAACGACTACTTCGTCGACGCCGGCCAGCACCACGTGGTGACGCGCGCCGGGGGGGTAGTGATGGAGCGCTACACGGCGCAGGCCGTGCTGCGCCTGCTGCCCGAGGGCCCGGCGGCACGGCCCGGGTTTCCGTGACGCTCAGTGCGGCGTCTCCATCGCCACGGTGTACTCGCCCAGCCGCGCCAATCGATTCAGCCGCGCCCGCTCCACCAACGCCTTCTGCGCCGCCGCCACGTTCTCCTTCTTGCCGGCCCAGGCCTTCATCGCCGGACCCTGGATCGCGCGGGCGAACGAGAACGCCAGCGGCCACGGCAGCTCGGCCGCGTGTCGCGTGTGCATCGCGTTGAGCCGCGCCGACGCATCAGGCGCCGACTGGCCGCCCGAGAGGAACGCGATGCCGCCCACGGCCACCGGCACCGCGCGGCGGAACACCTGCACCGTGGCGTCGGCCACGGCGTCGACGCTGTCCTGCGTGGGGCACTTCAGGCCCGGCACCACCATGTTGGGCTTGAGGATCATGCCCTCCAGCAGCACGCGCTGCGTGCGCAACGCGTCGAACACGAAGTGCAGCGCGCGCTCGGTGACCTCGGCGCAGCGCGCCAGCGTGTGCGCGCCGTCCATCGGCACCTCGGGCTCGACGATGGGCACGATGCCGGCCTCCTGGCACAGCGCGGCGTAGCGCGCGAGCGCCTGTGCGTTGGCCTCGTAGCAGCCGCGCGACGGGGCGTTCGTGGCGTCGCCGATGGTGATCACGGCGCGCCACTTCGCGAAACGCGCGCCCATCTTCGCGTACTCGGCCAGGCGCTCGCGCAGGCCGTCCAGGCCCTCGGTCACCAGCTCGCCGTCATGCAGCGCGAGGGGCTTCGCGCCCGCGTCCACCTTGATGCCGGGCACGATGCCCGCCTTCTCCAGCGCCTCGGCGAACGGCACGTCGGCGAAGGTCTTCGTGCGGATGGTCTCGTCGTAGAGGATCGCGCCGCCGATGGACTCCGAGAGCCCCGGCGCGGTGACGATCATGTCGCGGTAGGCGCGCCGCATCTCGGGCGTCTGCGGAATGCCCAGCGCGGCGAATCGCTTGTCTGCGGTGGGATTGCTCTCGTCCATTGCCAGCAGGCCCTTTCCGTCGGCGGTGAGGGCGGCGGCGGTGGACTTCAGTGTCTGCTCGTTCATTTCAGTGGCTCCATGTCCAATCGCGGATCTCCGGCAGATCCTGTCCGTTGGTGTCGATGTATTGCTTGTGCGCGACAAGCCGGGCCTGCAGCGTGCGCTTGACCGCCAAGCCTCGCTCGCCCGTCTGCGGCAGGCGATCGATGGCGTCCATGACCAGATGGAAGCGATCGATCTCGTTGAGCACGGTCATGTCGAAAGCGGTGGTGATCGTGCCCTCCTCCTTGTAGCCGCGCACGTGGAAGTTGGCGTGGTTCGCGCGCCGATAGGTGAGGCGGTGGATCAGCCAGGGATAGGCGTGGAACGCGAAGATCACCGGCTTGTCGCGCGTGAACAGCTCGTCGAAGGCTCGATCCTCGAGGCCGTGCGGATGCTCCGAACGCGGCATCAGGCGGCACAGGTCGACCACGTTGACGACGCGCATGCGCAACTCGGGCAGGTGCTCGCGCAGCAGGCTCACGGCGGCCATGGTCTCCAGCGTGGGAACGTCGCCGCAGCAGGCCATCACCACGTCGGGGCCCTGGCTCGACGAGGCGTCCTCGTTGCCGGCCCAGTCCCAGATGCCGATGCCGGCCGCGCAGTGCGCCGCGGCCTGGTCGATGTCGAGCCACTGCGGCGCCGGGTGCTTGCCGGCGATCACGACGTTGACGTAGTGGCGGCTGCGCAGGCAGTGATCCATCACCGACAGCAGGCAGTTGGCATCGGGCGGCAGGTACACGCGCACGACCTCGGGCTTCTTGTTCATCACGTGGTCGATGAAGCCGGGATCCTGGTGCGTGAACCCGTTGTGATCCTGCCGCCACACGTGCGACGCCAGCAGGTAGTTCAGCGATGCGATCTTCGCCCGCCACGGCAGCCGCGCGGTGACCTTCAACCACTTGGCGTGCTGGTTGAACATCGAATCGACGATGTGGATGAACGCCTCGTAGCAGTTGAACAAGCCGTGCCGGCCCGTGAGCAGGTAGCCCTCGAGCCAGCCCTCGCACTGGTGCTCGCTGAGCATCTCCATCACGCGGCCGCTGCGCGCGAGGAACTCGTCGCCCGGCACCACCTCGCCCTCCCACTGCCGCGTCGTCGTCTCGAACACCGCCTCCAGGCCGTTGGACAGCGTCTCGTCCGGCCCGAACAGGCGGAAGTTGCGGGTGGGCTCGTTCAGCGCGACGACGTCGCGCACGAACTTGCCGAGCACGTGGGTGTCGCCGATGCCGGGCGTGCCGGGCCGGGCCACCGCCACCGCGTAGTCGCGGTACGGCGGCATGTGGAGCTCCCGCAGCAGCAGCCCGCCGTTGGCGTGCGGGTTGGCGCCCATGCGGCGCGCGCCCACGGGGGCGAGCGCGGCGATCTCCTCCTTGAGGCGGCCGTCCGCGTGGAACAGCTCGTGCGGGCGATAGCTTTGCAGCCACGTCTCGAGCATGGCCAGGTGGGCCGGGTTGGCACGCGGGTCGGACAGCGGCACCTGGTGCGAACGAAAGGTGCCCTCCACCTTCCGGCCGTCGATCTCCTTCGGGCCGGTCCAGCCCTTGGGCGATGCGAGCACGATCATGGGCCAGCGCGGCCTGGCGGTGACGCCGTGGCGGCGGGCGTCGTCCTGGATTGCCCGCACGCGCTCGATGCAGGCATCCAGCGCGGCGGCCATCGCGTCGTGCATCGCCTCGGGCTCATGGCCTTCCACCAGCAACGGCTCCCAGCCGTAGCCTTGCAGCAGCTGGAACAGCTCGGCGCGCGGAATCCGCGCCAGCAGCGTCGGGTTCGAGATCTTGTAGCCGTTCAGGTGCAGGATGGGCAGCACCGCACCGTCGCCGACGGGATCGAGGAACTTGTTGGAATGCCAGGCCGTGGCCAGCGGTCCGGTCTCCGCCTCGCCGTCGCCGATCACGCAGGCCACCACCAGCCCGGGGTTGTCGAACACGGCGCCGAAGGAATGCGACAGCGAGTAGCCCAGCTCGCCGCCCTCGTGGATCGAGCCGGGCGTCTCGGGCGAGGCGTGGCTGGGAATGCCGCCGGGAAACGAGAACTGCTTGAACAGGCGCTGCAGGCCGGTCTCGTCGCGCGACACGTTCGGATAGATCTCGCTGTAGGTGCCCCCCAGGTAGGTCCCCCCCCCCACGGCCGGGCCGCCATGGCCGGGGCCGCTGACGTAGATCATGTCGAGATCGTACTTCGTGATCGCACGGTTCAGGTGCGCGTAGATGAAGTTCTGGCCCGGGGTGGTGCCCCAGTGTCCGAGCAGCATGTGCTTGACGTCGTCGACTGCCAGCGGGCGCTTGAGCAACGGGTTGTCGCACAGGTAGATCTGTCCCACCGACAGGTAGTTCGCGGCGCGCCACCAGGCGTCGACGGTCGCGCGCAGCGCGGGGGTCAGGGGAGAGGGGCCGGGGCGGAGCGGTGTCATGGTGAGCCTCGCAGTGCAAGCAGGTGGCACACGTCGCGGGCGATGATGTGCGCCTCGTCCGTGCGGATCACGTGCACCGCGACGCGGCCCGTGGGAGAGGAGATCAGGCCGGGCGGCCCGGCGTTGCGGTCGGCGTCGATGTGGACGCCCAGGAATTGCAGGCCCTCGCAGACGCGTGCACGCACCAGCGACGCGTTCTCGCCGATGCCACCCGAAAACACCAGCGTGTCGAGCCCGCCGAGTGCGGCGGCGAAGCTGCCGATGGCCTTGCGCACCGTGTAGCAGAACAGCGCGACGGCCTCCGCGGCACGCGGATCGGCGGCCTCGGCGGCCAGCAGCTCCCGCATGTCGGCGCTCGTGCCCGAGGCACCCAGCAGACCGGACTCGTGGTTGACCATCTTAAGGAACTGCGCGCTGGAGACACCGGCCGTGCGCTGCAGGTAAGGCGCCAGGCTGGGGTCGAGATCGCCCGATCGGGTGCCCATCACCAGGCCGGCCGTGGGAGTGAAGCTCATGGTGGTGTCGACGCACCGGCCGTCGCGCACCGCCGCCAGGCTGGCCCCGCCGCCGAGGTGGGCCAGGATCACGCGCCCCTGAGCGACCTCGGGCCCGGCGATGCGCCCAAGCGTCTCCAGCAGGAATGTATAGGACAGCCCGTGGAACCCGTAGCGCCGCAGCCCTTGCGCCTCGAAACGACGGGGCAGCGGCAACTGCGCCGCCACCCGGGGCAGGTCGCGATGGAACCGGGTATCGAAGCAGGCCACCTGCGCCACGCCGGGCAGCGCCACGCGCGCGGCCTCGATGAGCGCGATCTCCACCGGCAGGTGATCCGGGTCCACCGGCTCGATCCGGTGCAACGCCTCCAGCACCGCCGGCGTGATGCGCTCGGGGTCGAAGCGGCCCATGCCGTGCACCACGCGGTGCCCCACCGCCGCGAGTTCGCCGGCCTGGCCGCGTTGCCGCAACCACTGCACCAACGCGTGCACGGCAGCGCCGGGATCTGGTGCGCTCAACGCCTCGCGCGTGCCGTTGTCGAGGCTCAGGTGCGCGTCATCGTGGCCGATGCGCTCGATGGTTCCGCTGCAGACGCTTGTCAGCGCCGCATCGGCGCGTGCGACCGCGAAGCGAAGGCTCGTGGAGCCGCCGTTGAGGACAAGGAGGGTGGGCGCGGACGTCGGCATGGCCTGGGGAGCGTAACCCGGGCATGTGGCAATCGGCGAGCCCGTTGCGCATCACCCGCCTTGCGAGAGGCTGTCAAGCTCGGCCGTTGGGCATGGGGCTTGCCGACAGCCCGGATGCCCGCGTTGTCGCTATCCCGCCCGCCGTGCGCGATGATCGCGGCATTCAACTTCGAAAGACTGCAGTGCAACTCGGAATGATCGGTTTGGGTCGGATGGGCGCGAACATGGCGCGCCGGGTGATGCGCCACGGCCACCAATGCGTGGTGCAGGACGCCAACGCCGACGCCGTCGCGAAGATGGTGGCCGACGGCGCGCTCGGCGCCGCCACCCTCCAGGAGATGGCCGCGCAGATGACGAAGCCGCGCGCGGTGTGGATGATGGTGCCCGCCGCCGTCGTCGACCACGTGCTGGACGACCTGATCGCCCACCTCGATCCCGGCGACATCATCATCGATGGCGGCAACTCGTGGTACCGCGACGACGTCGACCGCGCCAAGCGCCTGAAGGACGCCGGGTTCCACTATGTGGACTGCGGCACCAGCGGCGGCATCGCCGGCCAGGATCGCGGCTACTGCCTGATGGTGGGCGCCGAGCCCGAGATCTTCGAGCACCTCTCGCCCATCTTCAAGGCGCTGGCGCCCGGCGTGGAGACCGCCGAGCGCACGCCCGGCCGCACCGGCGACCCCTCGAGCGCCGAGCAGGGCTTCCTGCACTGCGGCCCCAACGGCGCCGGTCACTTCGTGAAGATGGTGCACAACGGCATCGAGTACGGAATGATGGCCGCCTTCGCCGAGGGCTTCAACATCCTGCGCAACGCCAACGTGGGCAAGCGCGACCACGCCAAGGACGCCGAGACGGCGCCGATGCGCAACCCCGAGTACTACCAGTACGACATCGACGTGCCGCAGGTGGCCGAGGTGTGGCGCCGCGGCAGCGTGGTGGGCTCGTGGCTGCTCGATCTCACCGCCAAGGCGCTGGTCGCCGACCCGGAACTGTCGAAATTCGGCGGCCGCGTGTCCGACTCCGGCGAGGGACGCTGGACCATCCAGGCCGCCATCGACGAAGGCGTGCCCACGCAAGTGCTCAGCGCCGCGCTGTACGACCGCTTCTCGTCGCAAGGGCAAGCGAAGTTCGCCAACCAGATCCTGTCCGCGATGCGCGCCGAGTTCGGCGGACACGCGGAAAAGAAAGATTGACCTTCCCATGACCGACGCCACGAAGACCAGCCCCGCCGCCCATTCCGACGCCCTCGTGCTGTTCGGGTTCACGGGCGACCTCGCCACCAAGAAGATCTTCCCCGCGCTCTACGCGATGGCGAAGCGCGGCGAGCTGGTGCCTCGTGTGGTCGGCGTCGCCGGCCGCCCGCAGTCCGACGAGGAGGTGCACCAGCGCGTGCGCGATTCCATCGAGAAGGAAGGCGGCGGCATCGACGACGGCGCGGCGTTCGACAAGCTGCAGCAGGCCATCCGCTACGTGGGCGGCGACTACAAGAAGCCCGAGACCTACGAGGCGCTGAAGAAGGCGCTGGACGGCGCGCAGCGCCCGGCGCACTACCTGGCCGTGCCGCCCACGCTGTTCGAGACCGTCATCAAGAACCTGGGCGGCGCCGGCCTGGCCAAGGACGCGCGCCTGGTCGTGGAGAAGCCCTTCGGCCGCGACCTGGCCTCGGCCAAGGAGCTCGACGAGGTGGCGCGCTCGGTGTTCCCGGAGGACGCCATCTTCCGCATCGACCACTATCTCGGGAAGGAGGCCATCATGAACCTCCTGTACTTCCGCTTCGCCAACTCGTTCCTCGAGCCGCTGTGGTGCCGCGATCACGTCACCAGCGTGCAGATGACGATGTCCGAGGACTTCGGCGTGGGCGACCGGGGCGCGTTCTACGAGACGGCCGGCACGCTGCGCGACGTCGTCGAGAACCACCTGTTCCAGATCGTGGCCCTGCTGGCGATGGAGCCGCCGAAGTCGCGCGGCTTCGCCGACCTGCAGGCGGCCAAGGCCGCCGTGTTCAAGGCGATCCGCCCGGTGAAACCCACCGACCTGGTGCGCGGCCAGTACGACGGCTATCGCCAGGAGAAGGACGTGGCGCCCGACTCCGACGTGGAGACCTACGTGGCCCTGCGTGTCCACGTCGACACGCCGCGCTGGAAGGACGTGCCGTTCTACCTGCGCGCCGGCAAGAAGCTGCCCAACACCGCGGTGGAGGTGCAGATCCAGTTCAAGCCCCCGGCGCAGGCGTTGTTCGAGGACGCCGGCGGCCGCCCCAACTACCTGCGCTTCCGGCTGCAGCCCACGTCGTCCATCGCGCTCGCGGCACGCGTGAAGGACGTCGGCAAGCAGTTCGTCGGCCAGCAGCGCGAGCTGTACGCCTGCGAAGACCTCAGCGGCGAGGAGGCCCCCTACGATCGCCTGCTGGGCGACGCGATGGCCGGCGACGGCTCGCTGTTCACCAGCCTGGAGTCGGTCGAGGCCGCCTGGACGGCGGTGGACGATATCCTCGTGAACCACCCGAAGGTCGTGGCCTACCAGCCGGGCACCTGGGGCCCGGCCGAGGCCGACGCGCTGATCGCGGACGACGGCGGCTGGCAGGCGCCGGTGCCGGAGAGCGGTTGCGGCGACAACAAGAAGAAGGCAGCCTGATGAGCAAGACGTTGACAAAGAAGGCGAGCTGGAAGGCTCTCACCAGCCACCACCGCAAGATCGCGAAGAAGCACCTGCGCGAGCTGTTCGCCGAGGACGCCCAGCGCGGCACGCGGCTGACGCTGGAGGCGGTGGGCCTGTACCTCGACTACTCGAAGAACCGCGTCAACGACAAGACGATGGAACTGCTGGTGGCCCTCGCCGAGGACTGCAACCTGCAGGAACGCATCGACGCGATGTTCCGCGGCGACCGCATCAACATCACCGAGAACCGCGCCGTGCTGCATGTCGCCTTGCGCGCGCCGAAGTGGCAGCAGGTGATGCTGGACGGCGTCGACGTGGTGCCGGGCGTGCACGAGGTGCTCGACCGCATGGCCAGGTTCGCCGACCAGGTGCGCGACGGCCGCTGGCGCGGCTACACCGGCAAGAAGATCCGGCACGTCATCAACATCGGCATCGGCGGCTCCGACCTCGGCCCCGTGATGGCCTACGAGGCGCTGCGCCACTACGCGCACGCCGAGCTCGACTTCCGGTTCGTGTCGAACGTCGACTCCACCGACCTGCTGGAAGCAACCCGCGGGCTCGACCCGGCGCAGACGCTGTTCATCGTGTCGTCGAAGACGTTCACCACGCTGGAGACGATGACCAACGCGAAGGCCGCGCGCGACGCGCTGGTGGCCCAGCTGGGCAGCGAGGACGCTGTGGCGCGCCACTTCGCGGCGGTGTCCACCAACGCCGATGGCGTGGCGAAGTTCGGCATCGCGCCGGACAACATGTTCGGCTTCGAGGACTGGGTGGGCGGGCGCTACTCCATGGACTCGGCCATCGGGCTGTCCACGATGATCGCCGTCGGGCCCGACAACTACCACGCGATGCTGGCCGGCTTCCACGAGATGGACGAGCACTTCCGCAGCGCGCCGCTGGCGCAGAACCTGCCGGTGCTGCTGGGCCTGCTCTCGCTGTGGAACAACGACTTCTTCGGCTTCTCCACGCTGGCGGTGCTGCCCTACGAGCAGTACCTCAAGCGCTTTCCGGCCTACCTGCAGCAGCTCACCATGGAGAGCAACGGCAAGCATGTCACGCTGGACGGCGAGCCGGTGAAGGCCGACACGTCGCCGGTGGTGTGGGGCGAGCCCGGCACCAACGGCCAGCACTCGTTCTACCAGCTCATCCACCAGGGTACGCGCATCGTGCCGTGCGACTTCATCGGCTTCTGCACCGCGCTGTCGCCCATCGGCGGCCAGCACGACCTGCTCATCGCCAACCTCATCGCGCAGGCCGAGGCGCTGGCCTTCGGCAAGACGGCGAAACAGGTGGAGGACGAAGGCGTGGCGCCCGAACTGGTGCCGCACAAGGTCTTCGAAGGCAACCGCCCCAGCAACACGATCCTGGTGGACTCGCTCACGCCCGCGGCGCTGGGCAAGCTGGTGGCGCTGTACGAGCACAGCGTGTTCACGCAGGGCGCCCTCTGGAACATCGACTCGTTCGACCAGTGGGGCGTCGAGCTGGGCAAGCAACTGGCGTCGAAGGTGATTCCCGAGCTCCAGAGCCCGCACGACCCCGAACTGGCGCACGACAGCTCCACCAACGCGCTGATCCGCCGCTACCGCCAACGCCGCAACGCCTGAAGAGCCCATGGCCCAGATCATCTCCCCCCTCGCCGGCAAGCCGGCCCCGCGCTCGTCGCTGGTCGACATCCCCAAGCTGGTCAGCGCGTACTACTCGATCACGCCCGATCCGGCAGAGCCGTCGCAGCGCGTCGCGTTCGGCACCTCGGGTCACCGCGGCAACGCGTTCGACGCGTTGTTCAACGAGCGCCACGTGCTGGCCATCACGCAGGCCATCTGCGACTACCGCAAGGGCAAGGGCATCGACGGCCCGCTGTTCATCGGCATCGACACGCACGCGCTTTCTGAGCCCGCGCTGCGCAGCGCGCTCGAGGTGCTGGCCGCCAACGGCGTGGACACCATGCTGGCGATGAACGACGAGTACACGCCCACGCCGGCGGTGTCGCACGCCATCATCACGCACAACCGCGAGCGCACGTCGGGCCTGGCCGACGGCATCGTGGTGACGCCGTCGCACAACCCACCCGACAACGGCGGCTTCAAGTACAACCCGACCAACGGCGGCCCGGCGGCCGACGACATCACCAAGGGCGTGCAGAACGCCGCCAACGCCTATCTCGAGAAGGACCTGGCGGGCGTGAGGCGCATGACCTACGCGAAGGCCCTGGCCGCGCCCACCACGCATCGCCGCGACTACCTCGGGTGGTACGTGGCCGATCTCGGCAACGTGGTCGACATGGCCGCGATCCGCGACTCGAAGATCCACCTGGGTGTCGACCCGCTGGGCGGCGCCGGCGTGCACTACTGGAGCCGCATCGCCGACCAGTACCGGCTCGATCTCACCGTGGTGAGCGACGTCGTCGATCCCACCTTCGGCTTCATGACCATGGACTGGGACGGCAAGATCCGCATGGATCCGTCGTCGCCGTATGCGATGGCGCGCCTGGTGGACCTGAAGAGCCAATTCGACGTCGCCTTCGCCTGCGACACCGACCACGACCGCCACGGCATCGTCACGCGCAGCGCCGGCCTGATGTCTCCCAACGCGTACCTGGCGGTGGCCATCGACTACCTGTTCCGCAACCGCCCGCAGTGGGGCGAGAACGCCGCCATCGGCAAGACGGTGGTGTCCTCGCGCATGATCGACCTGGTCTCGCAACGCCTGCAGCGCAAGATGATCGAGGTGCCCGTCGGCTTCAAGTGGTTCGCCGCGGGGCTGGCCGACGGCAGCCTGGGCTTCGGCGGCGAGGAGAGCGCGGGCGCCGCGTTCCTGCGCCGCGACGGCACGTCGTGGACCACCGACAAGGACGGCCTCACGATGGCCTTGCTGGCCGCCGAGATCACGGCGAAGACCGGCAGCGACCCGGGCGCGCTGTACGAGAAGATGACGCAGGAGCTGGGCAAGCCCGTATCCGACCGCGTGGAGGCGCCGGCCGACGCGCAGCAGAAGAAGCGCCTCTCCGCGCTGGCGCCCGACGCGATCACCACCAAGGAGATCGCCGGCGAGCCCATCACCGAGGTCACCGCCACGGCGCCCGGCAACGGCGCGGCCATCGGCGGCATCCGCGTCAGCTCGAAGAGCGGCTGGTTCGCGGCGCGTCCGTCGGGCACCGAGGAGATCTACAAGATCTACGCCGAGAGCTTCGAAGGCGAGGCGCACCTGAAGCGCCTGCTGGACGAGGCGCAGGCGCTGGTGGACAAGGCGATCGCGTAGAAGGGAGCCTGTCCAGTTACATTTGCAGGCAATCTCTCTTCAGGAAGATTGCCTTGCGCCTCTGGATCTCCGCAGCGCTGCTGCTCGTTTCATCGCTCTGCTCGGCGCAGTCGTCGCCCGGATACCTGCGCTTTCCCAGCGTGCATGGTGACACCGTGGTGTTCACCGCCGAAGGCGACCTGTGGCGCACCACCACGGCGGGCGGGCCCGCCGCGCGGCTGACCAGCCGGGCCGGCGACGGCGTGCGCGGCGCGATCTCGCCCGATGGCCAGTGGCTCGCCTACACCGCCGCCTACGACGGCCCCGCCGAGCTCTACGTGATGCCGCTGGCCGGCGGCATTCCGCGGCGCCTCACCTGGAGCGGCGAAGGCGCGCAGGTGCGCGGCTGGACACCCGGCGGCGAGATCCTCGTCGCCACGTACCGGGCCAGCACGCTGCGCGAGCCGCAGCTGGCCATCGTCTCGCCGGCCACGTCGGCCATGCGCAAGCGCTGTCCGGCGACCGCCTGGTCTACGAGCAGGGCGCGGCGCTGCACGTGCTCGACCTGGCCGGCGGCGCCACCGCCGCGCTGGCGATCTCGCTGACGTCCGACTTCGACCAGATGCGCGAGCAATGGGTCAAGCACCCGCTGGAGCAGTTCACCCACCTGGCCGTGTCGGCCACGGGCGACCGCGTGGCGCTCACGGCGCATGGCCACGTGGCGCTGGCCGGCGTCGGCACGCTGCGCCGCGTCGACCTGTTCGAGCCGCCCGCCAGCCGGCTGCGCAATGCGGTGTTCATGCCCGATGGCAAGAACGTGCTGGCGGTGTCGGACGCGAGCGGCGAGAACGAGTTGTGGTTGCTGCCCGCCGACGGCCGCGGGCCCGGACGCAAGATCACCAGCGGCGCCGACGTGATCCGCTGGCAGGCGGTGCCGTCGCCGGACGGGCGCTGGATCGCGCACGACGACAAGAACGCGCGGCTGTGGCTGCTGGACGTGGCCAGCGGCAAGGACGAGGTGCTCGAACGCCGCAACGGCAGCGACCACCAGTTCTATGACCACTTCGCGTGGTCGCCGGACAGCCAGGCGCTGGCGGTCGAGGAGACGCCCGACGTGGTCGAGATGCAGCGGCACCAGATCGTGCTGTACCGCATCGCCGATCGCAGCCGCCACGTGCTGACGTCCGGACGCTATTCGAGCGCGGCCCCGGCGTTCAGTCCGGACGGCCACTGGATGTGGTTCATCTCCAGCCGAGACTTCCAGCCGCTGGGGGGTTCGCCCTGGGGCGACCGCGACATGGGCCCGTTCTTCGATCGACGCGAAGGCGTCTACGCCGTGTCGCTGCAGCCGGGCCAGCGCTTTCCGTTCCAGGCCGCCGACGAGCTGGAGCCCGCGAAGGCGGAGTCGGCCGCCGCGGCAGCGAGTGCGGCCAGCGCGACCAGCGCGACCAGCGGCACCGTGCCGGCCTCCGCCGCGGCCTCGGCCTCGGCCGTGGCGGAGGTTCACCTGCCCGCCATCGTGTGGGCCGGTCTCGCGGAGCGCCTGCACCAGGTGCCGCTGCCGGCCGGCAACTACACCGACCTCGATGTGGACGCCAAGCGCCTGTGGCTGCTGGAGGC
This sequence comes from Vitreoscilla sp., assembly GCA_014378125.1. The sequence goes on from JACMOG010000628.1 coordinate 12,755, forward strand.
CGAGACGAGCGCCGACCACAAGACGTCGCTGAAGACGCTGGCGCTGGGTGCCGCACGGCGCGGGCGAGGTGTTGCTGTTCGGTGCCGAGCCGAAGCCGCCGGCGGACCAGGGCAAGGCCGCGGTGCGGGTGGACGACTGGCAGTTCGCCGTCGAGCCCGCGGACGAATGGCGCCAGATGTTCCTCGACGCATGGCGCATGCATCGCGACTGGTTCTACGACACCCGGTTGCACGGCGTGGACTGGCTGGCGGTGCGCCACAAGTACGCGGCGCTGCTGCCCCGCGTCACCGACCGGGCCGAGCTGGAGGATCTCACGCGGCAGATGGTGGCCGAGCTGTCGCTGATGCACTCGCAGGTGGGCCTCGGCGAGCGGCGCCCGAGCGACGTCGACATCCGCTCGGGCGTGCTGGGCGCCGACTTCGAGCGCGTGCCCGAGGGCGCGCGCATCCGCAGGATCTGGCGCGGCGATCCGGAGCGCGTGTTCTCGCTGGGCCCGCTGGCCCGCGCGGAACTGGGCGTGGCCGAGGGCGACATCGTGACGGCCGTCGACGGCAAGCCCGTGGCGGCCGTGCCCGACATCTCGATCCTGCTGCGCGACAAGGAGGGCAAGCAGGTGCTGCTCGACACCCTGGATCGCAAGGGCGCGAAGCATCGCGTGATCGTGGTGCCCACCTGCACCTGGACGCCATGGGCGGCGGCGACCTGTCGGAGTTCGTGCGCGAGTTCTACGCGGCCTGCACCGCCGAGGGCCTGATCATCGACGTGCGCGACAACGACGGCGGCAGCATCGACTCGATCCTGATCGAGAAGCTGATGCGCCGCTCCTGGGAAGTCTGGCAGTCGCGCGACGGCACGCGCGAATCCAACATGCAGGGCGCGTTCCACGGCCACGTCGTGGTCATCACCAACCAGGGCACGTATTCGGACGGCGAGACGTTCGCCGAGGCCATCAAGCGCCTGAAGCTGGGCACCGTGGTGGGCATGCGCACGGCAGGGGCGGGCGTCTGGCTCGACGACGACAACCGCCTTTCCGACGGCGGCATCGCCCGGGCCGCGCAGAGCGTGCAGGTGGCGCTCGACGGCGCCCGCCTGATCGAGGGCGTGGGCGTGGTGCCGGACATCGAGGTGGACAACCTGCCGCACGCCACCTTCGAGGGCCAGGACGCGCAGCTGGACATGGCGATCAAGGTGCTCAAGGACCAGCGCGCCGCGTCGCCGTGGCCTGTGATCCCACCCTACGCCTATCCGCCGCAGGTTCGATGAAACGCCTCCACGCCCTCGCCTTCGCCACCTTCGCGCTGTGCGGCAGCGCGCACGCCGTCGACGTCTGGAAGTGGACCGACAGCAAGGGCGTCGTCCACTACGGCGATCGCCCGGCCTCGGGCGCGGCGGCGTCCACGCTGAGCGTGCCCGGCGGCGGCAACAGCCCCGAGGAACAGGCGGAGGCCGAGGCCAGCCTGGAGGCGTCGCGGGCGAAGCTCGCGGAGCCCGTCTATCCGACGAATTCGTATCGCTGGAGACAGCGGGCGCAGCCGGTGCAACGCCCGGCCCAGTCGGGTTGCGCCACGGCGTGGGCCCAGTACGACGCGGCGCAGGCCTGCTTCGACGCGCACCGCGTGGCGGGTGGAAAGGGCGTCACCGGTGGCGGCGACATCGTTTGCCGCGAGGTATCGCAGCCAGGCTGCGCCCGTTGAGCCCGTAGAGCCCGCGTCGAGGCGCGGGCCCGGCGTGCCTCAGCGCCCGTTTGCGCGGCGCCCGACGCCCGGCCACTCCTGCAGCGGCCCCAGGCCCACGGCCGACAGCGGCACCGGTTGCGTCGGCGCGAGCATGTCGGACAACGGCACCTGCGCCGACTCGTCGCCGTCGTAGACGCCGTTGCGCAGCCGCAGGGGATACAGGCACTCGAGGCCCGCCAGATCGGCCGGGGGCTCCTGCTCGCGGACGATCCAGTGGATGGCCGTGCTGCTGCGGTGCCGCTCGGCGGCCAGCGTCTTGGCGACGTGGCTCAGCGCCACCGGGTGCGACGCATCGGTGCCCGACAGGTCGAGCGCGAGATTGCCGGTCTGGCGGCGGAACACGCCGGACGGCGGCTGCTCGGCGGCATGCGCCCACACGAAGTGGCTGGGAATCATCTCGCCGGCGGTGGCCACGCGGTCGGGGAACATGCCCACGTCCAGCATCAGCTTGTCGAGGATCGTGCGCGTCTTGTAGAACTGCGGCTCGCGCATGCACTGGAAGTAGAAGTGGATCTCGACGCCCGGCGGCACGGGCCACAGCGCGGCATCGAATTTCATGCCGCATCCGGAAACAACATAGGTCTTGGTCATCGAATTCTTGTCTTGCGCCCGCGCGGGTCGATCCGCGGGGCTGTCCACATGGATACCCGTGGCCCTATGTATCCCGGGCCATCACACATGACGTGATCTTGCCAGCTTCCCCGCCGAAAGCCTGTCAGACGCCCGTCCGACAGCTGTAAAAGTCGGCATGAAAGCGATTTCAATGTTTCAACCGGAGCCTGCCGCGCCTGCATCAAGTGGCGAAATATCTTCTGGGCGCTGCAGGCAGCGCCGCGTGGACGGCCGCCTCGGTCACGCGGCCGATCAGCAGGATCGCGGGACTGCCGAATCCCTGCGACGCGACGACGTCCACCAGGCTGCCCAAGGTCGCCGGCGCCGAGCGCTCGCGCTCGCTGCCCACGTGCTGGACCACCGCCGCCGGCAGCTCGGGCGGCAGCACGCGCAGCAGCCGTTCGGTGATGGTGCGGATCTGCGCGATGCCCATGTAGACGACCAGCGTGACGCCCGCGGCCGCGGCCCGGCCGATGGCCTCCCAGTCCTGGCCCTCGGACTCCTCGCGCGTATGGCCGGTGACCAGCAGCACGC
>JACMOG010000629.1 GCA_014378125.1 Vitreoscilla sp.
CAGGTGTTCGACGCGCTGTGGACGCGCGAGAAGGGCACGTCCGGCAATGTGGACGGGGTCATCGACGCGCTGGGCCTCAAGCAGATGAACGACTCGGGCGAGCTCGAGTCCATCATCGACGGCGTGCTGGCCGCCAACCAGAAGTCGGTGGACGAGTTCCGCGCCGGCAAGGACAAGGCGTTCCAGTCACTGGTGGGCCAGGCGATGAAGGCCAGCAAGGGCAAGGCGAACCCGGCGCAGGTCAACGAGATGTTGAAGAAGAAGCTGGGCTAAGGAGTCTGGCATCTCCTCGCGACGTGCAGCGTCGTGAGGCAATGCCTGACCCCGAACGTGGGCGGCTCCGGGGATGGCGGCGTCGCGTTTCCACGGCCATAGTGCCGCGGCGGTGCGCCCATCACCCGCTTGAACGCCGTGGAAGACGCACTCTCCGATTCGTAGCCCAGCGCCGACCAGGCGCTTGAACTTCAGCGCGAAGGTGGAACGCGACATCGCGGCCTCCTTCGCGAGCTCGTCGATGGTCCAACGTCGGCCGGGCTGCGCGTGCAAAGTGGCCGCCGATCGCGAAGCAACCGCCGCCGCCGTTGACCACGCGCGTGGTCCCGCGCAGGGGCCTGCGCAGGAAGGTCATGGCGTCCACCGGCGTCGGCGAGAGGTCGCCGTCAAGGCGGAACGGCAGCCCGCGCGGCAGCAGGTAGCAGTCGCCCGGGTTCTGTCGCAGTAGCGGAGGACTGACGGCCTGAGGCCCGGGGAACCGCGGAAGTTCAATAGGCCAGGCTGTAGAACAGCTCTGCTGCGGACATGACTTGGCTTTCGGGGCCAGCCCACTGGCCCTTGCGAATCATGTGCATGACCTCAATGCCGGCGATGCACTTTCGCGTGATCGACGGCCACGCCGCGCTCGGCCATCATCTCTTCGAGGTTGCGCAGACTCAAGGGATAGGCGGCATACCAGCGCACGCACACCAGCATGATCGGGGCTGCGGTGAGATGCCCGGGCGCTGCGCGTGGTTCTGCGCGCGCCGTGGCTCTTCGCAAGCTGACGAGTTCGGGGCAGACGATCGCTGTTACGGTCGCTAGTGCAGCGCTCGCTGGGGAAGCTCGATGGTGAACACGCAGCCTGCGCCTGGCACGTCACGCGCGGTCAATGTACCGCCGTCCGCCTCGACGCCGCGGCGGGCGATGGAGAGCCCCAAGCCAAGCCCGCTGCGATCCTCGCCGGACTGCGTGAAGGGCCGGAACATCGCCTCGGTGGCGCCGTGCGGGAGCCCCCCGCAATGATCAGACACCTCGATGAATATCCGCTTGCCATCGGCGCGCGTGACCAATCCGACCGCGGTTCGGGGATGCGTGAATTTGAAGGCGTTTTGAAGGATGTTGGCCAGCGCGGCCAAAATCGTCGCGCGGCTTCCAGAGACGCCGAGGAAGGGATCCACCTCGGCTACGTTGAACGCGCAGCTTCGCGAAGCCGCGTCATAGCCGGCGGCCCGCGCCGCGTCGGCGACGAGTTCAGCGACGGAGAAGACTTCGTCGGCGGTCGCGTGGGCGGCGCCGCGCACCTGCGCCATAGAATCGCCCAGCATCGCGGCCATCGAAGCGTGGCTGCGCGCGACCAGGCCGCCGGTGGCCCCGCCGACGGGAAGCAGTCCCAATTCCAGGGCTTGGAAGGCAAGCGTGGCAGTCTGGAGCACGTTGCGCAGCTCGTGCACCAGCACGCCCATCCGCTCGTTCTCGTCGGTCGCGCGCGCGCTGGCCTCCCCCGCGGCGCGCTGGGCCCCGAACTCGCTCACCGCGTCGGCGATCGCGTTGTCGAGGCAGCGGTTGAGGGTGCGGAACTCGTCGATGGTGAATGGGGCGTCGCACTCCACCGCGAGGTCGGTGATGGCTTGGCAGAGGTCGCCGTAGCCGTGAACTACCGCGTCGACGGTGAAGCCCAGCCGCATCAGCTCGCCGCCATGCGCGGCGGCGCTCACGCCAATCTCGGAGAGGGCTGCCATGTCGCCCGACGAGGAGCCGGAGATCCGGATGCTCTCGCAAGTGTTGCCCTGCATCTCGGCGCCGAGCGTCCTGACGATCTGGTCGAGGAACATGGGGACGCCGTTGGCGAGCTGGGCGGCGGTGGCCGCGCGCCTCGGGCGCTTGGCCACCTTCGCCTTGCAACGCGCGATCAAGTCTTCGCGGTTGTTCAAAAGAAACTGTCGCATGGAAGTCCAATGGTGAGCCGTCGAGCCCACAGATCGCGTGGCTCGCGCGGTCTCGTGTCGTTGCCCTGGAGCGGACTTTGACTTAGTTTGATCTGTTGCGAGCCATGCGTATATGCGCTGGCGCACCCAACGAAGATATTTCGGAATCAGGGTGGCGGAGGGCTCCGGCGGGACTCCGCATTTCGGTTGGATGGCATCACACCAAGAGACGCCCCATGAGCTCCAGATGCAGCGTCGTCGTGGCGGACGACAACCGCGAAGCCGCAAGACAGCGGACTGGCGGATAACAGTTTAGTTGCGCCACCCTGACGACCGCATTCGGTGCCCAGCTGCAAGCCAAGGAGACAGCAGCCTCCACGCACGCCCCGAAGCCCATCTTGGAACGACGTCGTGAGGTGACACGGAAGCTGCGCGGCTCCGCCGGGTGAAAGTGAACGTCGTTGACGCCGTCGGCTTGCTCACCCCCCGGCCGCTTGAACGACTGCTGCCAGGTGCCGCGAACACAGGACTCAACCCTTGGCTGCCATTCATGTCGTTGATTCCGACGGCAAATAGCGGTCGTC
>JACMOG010000052.1 GCA_014378125.1 Vitreoscilla sp.
ACGACATCCGCACCGTGCAGGAATTGCTGGGCCACAGCGATGTGTCTACCACGATGATCTATACGCATGTGCTGAACCGTGGTGGGCGCGGTGTGCGCAGCCCCTTTGTGAACGCTGGTCAGGAACCGCGCTTATGTGATGGCGAGGAAGCGGATTTGGTCCGCAGCCTTCATGCGGCAGCGGCGCGCGGTATTGCGAGCCGAGCAGCTGATCGATGAGGGGTGTCTGTCTGGCCGCCCTGCAGGGCGGCCAGACAGGACGAGAGGGCGTGGCGGTCGGCGGAGTACAACCCGAGCCGAGCTGAAGAAGGTGGGCACGGCAGCGGCCCTCTCTTGCCGGGAAGCCTGATGACCGCGCCGTGCCCGACACCGTGCCGATGAAGGCGGTGCCGCAGCAGTGTGGCGCGCTGGGACGACTCCGTCCAGCACTACCGGCTCTGTCTGGTGGTGTAGTTGGACCTTCCAGCCCGTCTGTTCCTGTGCGTCGGGTGCCGCATCCAGGTCGTCTTGTGCAGCCACTGCGATCGCGGCACCCGGTATTGCGGCCGCGCCTGCTGGCGTCAGACGCACGACGTCGCCCGGCGCGAGGCCGCCAGTCGCTACCAGCGCTCGCGCCGTGGCCGCCTCCAGCACGCCGCGCGGTCGCGGCGCTGGCGCCAGCGCGCCGCTGACCGTGCCGACGCCGCACATAAAGTGACGCACCAGGGTTCCCCGACGGGGGTGGCCGCTGCTCCACTGGCGGCATGCACTTCCGACATCACGTCCATCGCGACCGACCCGCATGTCGGCGCGCCGGCACCCCCGCCGTTGCGGCGCTGCTTGCGCTGCGCAGCCGTTCAACCCGACTGGCTGCGCCAGGACTTCCTGCGGCGCGTCCGACATGCCATGGCGCGTGTCACTGGATGGCGCCATGACCACAGCCCCTGACCTGGTCGCGCAGATCCTGCGCCTGTACATGGTCGAGAAGTGGCGCGCGGGAACGATCGCGCGGCAGTTGCGTGTGCATCGCGATGTCGTGCGGCGCGTGATCGCCGGCGACAGCGCGCCCGTTCATCTGTCGCCGCTGCGCCCCAGCCGCATCGACCCCTACCGGCCGTTCATGCTGGAGACGCTCACCAAGTTCCCGACGCTGACCTCGACGCGGTTGCTGCAGATGCTGCTTGAGCGCGGCTACGTCGGCAGTGCCTCGCATCTGCGCCACCTCGTCGCCGGCATGCGCCCGCGCCCGGCGGCCGAAGCCTACCTGCGCCTGCGCACGCTACCTGGCGAGCAGGCGCAGGTCGACTGGGGGCACTTCGGCCACTTGGCAGTAGGCCGCGCCCGCCGCCCCTTGATGGCCTTCGTCATGGTGCTGAGCCACTCGCGCCGGATCTTCCTGCGCTTCTTCCTCGACGCCCACGGCGCGACGTTCATCCGCGGTCACGCCGAGGCGTTTACCGCCTTCGGCGGTTGTGCCCGGGTCGTTCTGTACGACCACCTCAAGAGCGCCGTCCTGGAGCGCCGCGGCAACGCGATCCGCTTCAACCCCATGCTGCTGGAGTTCGCTGGTCACTACCGCTACGAGCCGCGTCCGGTGGCCGTGGCGCGCGGCAACGAGAAGGGCCGGGTCGAACGCGCGATCCGCTACGTTCGCGACAACTTCTTCGCCGCCCGCACCTACACCGGCTTGGACGACTTGAACTCGCAGGCGCGCCAATGGTGCGAAAGCACGGCATCGGATCGACGCTGGCCGCAGGACCCGGGCCTGAGCGTGCGCGAAGCCTTCCATGCCGAGCAGGTCAACCTGCTGGCGTTGCCGCAGCGTGAGTACGCGCTGGCCGAACGGCTTGCCGTGACGGTGGGTAAGACACCCTACGTCCGCTTCGACCTGAACGACTACTCGGTGCCGCACACGCACGTGCGCCGAGCCCTGACCGTGCTGGCCGACGAACGCCTGATCCGCATCCTGGACGGCACGCAGGAACTGGCGAGCTACGCGCGCTGCTGGGATCGAGGCCAGCAGATCGAGCTGCCCGTCCACATCGAAGCCCTGGTCGAACACAAGCGCGCGGCGCGGGCGCACCGCGCCAGCGATCGTCTGGCGCAGGCCGCGCCCGCCAGCGCCCTGTCCCTGCAGCGTGCCGCCGAGCGAGGCGAGCACCTGCGCGCGACGACCTCGGCACTGATGAGCCTGCTCGAGCGCTATGGCGCCCGGGCGCTGGAGGCCGCCATCACCGAAGCGCTGCAGCGCGGCGTGCCG
>JACMOG010000630.1 GCA_014378125.1 Vitreoscilla sp.
CCGCCATGCAGCAGGCGCGGCGACACGCGCTGAAGCTGGCCGTTGATGGACACGGTGTCGCGGCGATAGCTCAGGTAGTCGAGCGGCCGCGAGTAGGTGACCTCGCGCGAGGCGATCAGGTCGGACAGCATCCAGTCGAGACCGGAGCGCGTGACGGTATCGTAGGCCTGGACGGTGGAGCCTCCCACCACGCCCTTCAGCGGCAGCCGGTAGTGCAGGCTGTCGGCCGCGGTGATCAGCAGGCAGAGCGCCAGGATGAGCGACGAGCAGAGCGCGGGCGCGTCGCGGAACACCTTGCGCCAGCTGGCCTTGAGGTTGGGCGAACGCGCCACCATCACGGCGTACGCCACCATGAACGCGACCAGCGCCCAGATGGTGGCGTCCGTCCACAGCAATACGAATTTCGGCATGTCTGTCTCTATCTCAACCGAGGCGAACCCGGGGATCGACCCAGGTATAGGCGACGTCGATCAGCACGAACGTCGCGATGTACAGCAGCGAACCGACGAACACCATGGTGCGCACGACCGCGAAGTCCTGCTTGGTGATGGCGTCGATCACGTAGGCGCCCAGCCCCGGCAGGCCGAAGAAGCTCTCGAACACGAGGCTGCCGAGGAACACGTACGGCAGGTACGAGCCGGCGCTGGTGACGATGGGCAGCAGCGCGTTGCGCAGCACGTGGCGGAACAGCACCACCGTCTCGGACAGGCCCTTGGCGCGCGCGGTGCGCACGTAGTCCTTGCCGATCTCCTCGAGGAACATCGCGCGGTACAGGCGCGCCTCGGTGCCCAGCCGCGAGATCAGCGACAGCACGATGGGAAGGATCAGGAACTTGGCCACGTCCCACCCGGGCTCGTAGCCCGAGATGGGCGCCACCCGCAGCATGCGCGAGAAGATGAACTGCCCCACGATGATGTAGAACAGGCTGGAGATGGACAGCATCAGCACGCAGGCCACCACGCCCCAGAAGTCGAGCCGCGTGTGCCTGAACATGACCAGCAACAGCGCGAAGGCCGTGCTGGCAAACACCTGCAGCACGAACAGCGGCAGCGCCAGTTGCACGCTGACGCCCATTCGACGGCTCACCTCGGGGCCGATGTCGCCGGCGCTCTCGGCGTCGGAGCGGCCGAAGCGCAGCTCGAACAGCGACACCGAGCGATCCCAGAAGATGGTGTCGGTGATGCGCGCGGCGCCCTGCTTGGCGTCGTTGTAGTAGAGCGGCTTGTCGTAGCCGCGCTCCACCTTCCACTTGTCGATGAGATCCTGCGTGATGTGCTTGCCGCCGATGTTCAGGCGCGCCATGTCGTCGGGCGTGTTGACGGTGAAGAACAGGAAGAACGTGAGCAGGTTCACGCCCAGCAGGATGAGCGCGCCGTAGAGGCAGCGGCGGACGAGGTAGGAAAACATCGGTCTCTCTTGGGGCGGTCAGGCGGCGAGGATCTCGCCGCGCGCGTTCATTCGCTCGCGTCGCTTGAAGCTGCGCACCGCCACCAGCAGCAGGCCGCAGAAGGCCAGCGTCAGCAGCACGATGGGCCACCAGACGGGCTTGTTCCAGTCGGCCTGGGCCCGGCGGCGCTCGTCGACGTCGATGCGCAGGTAGCGCCCGTGGTCGCGGATCAGGATGGCCGGCTTGGAGTTGTAGACCCAGTGCTGCACGGCGGCCGACGCGTACGGAAAGAAGCCGAAGCTCCACGGCGCGTCGACCTGCAGGATGTGCACCATCTTGTCGATGAGCGCCTGCTTTTCGGCGCCGTCGGGCAACGTCTTCATCTGCTCGAACAGCTTGTCGTACTCGGGGTTCTGGTAGTTGGTGGTGTTCTCGCCGTCCGACACGCTCTTCGAGTTGGGGCCGTAGAACAGGAACAGGAAGTTCTCGGCGTCGGGGTAGTCGGCGTTCCAGCCTGTCCAGAACACCTGGTGCTTGCCCTTGCGCACCTTGTCCTGGAACTGGTTGTTGTCGGTGGCGCGCACCTCGAGCTGGATGTCGAGCTTGGCGAACTGGCGCACCACCCAGTCGATCTCCACCTTGCGTTCCCGCGTGGGCGTGGCGTAGTAGTCGTAGTTGATGACCAGCGGACGGCCGGTGTGCGCGTCGCGGCCCTGCGGCCAGCCGGCCTCCACCATCAGTTGCCTCGCCTCGTCGATGGGCCGGCGCACGGGCAGGCCGCCCACCGCGCGATGCGTGATCGGGTCGATGCCCTCGGGCGTCTTCTCGCGCGAGCCGAAGATGCCGTTGGGAATGGGGCCCTGCGCCGTGGCGCCCGCGTGGTTCGGGAAGATGCGCGAGTACTCCTCCCAGTCGATGGCGATGGAGATGGCCTCGCGCAGCTTGCGGTTCCTGGCCTGCTGCTCGGGGGTGTCGCCCTTGCCGATCACCGGGTCGAGCATGTTGAAGCCGATGGTGTAGCTGTTGACGTCGTCGAAGCGGTTGAGGCGGAAGCCCTTCGCGTCGTAGTCCTTGCGGACGTCTTCGGAGTCCTGCTTGGCCACGATGTATTCCATGCCCAGGTCGACGCGCTCGAACACCTCGAGGTCGTAGTAGCCCTGCAGGAACTTGGCCTTCTGCGGCACCTTCTCGCGTTCGGCCGTCACCACGATCTTGTCGACGAACGGGGTCTTCTTGCCGCAGTCGTCCAGCAGGCCCTCTTCCTTGTCGCCGGGCATGCCTTCGCACGGATACGGTTCGCCGCGGTAGTTGGGGTTGCGCGACATCACCTGGCGGCGATCCTTGAAATACTCGGTCTGCATGAACGGCCCCGTGCCCACGGGCCAGGTGTCCAGCGTGAGGCTGGCCGCGGCCATGCCCGGCTGCGCGTAGAACGCGTCGGCCTCCCACGGCACCGGCGCCAGGAAGGTCATCGACATCCAGTAGCTCCACTGCGGATAGCGGCCCTTGATGCGCACGCGCAAGGTGTACTTGTCGGGCGCCGTGGCGCCTTCCAGCGGAAACTTGCGGAAGTCGAGGAACGGCCGATCCAGATCAGCAGGATCGCGTCCCGCGCGCAGGCGCGCGTCCTCGGCGCGGATGGTGGTGCCGTAGTCCTTCAGGCCCAGCACGTACTCCGAGAAGATGCCGTAGATGGGCGTGGTGATGCGCGGCGTGGCGTGGCGCTTGAGCGCGTAGACGAAGTCCTCGGCCACGAGTTCGCGCGTGCCGCTGTGCTCGAACTGCAGCGGCGAGAAGCGCCCGGCGAGTTCGCCCGCCTTCATCGAGTGGTAGTAGAAGTTGCCGTTGGCATCCTTGGCGAAGGCTGGATGCGGCTGGAACAGGATGCCCGGCTTGATCTTGACGTCATAGACGCTCTCGGCCACCTGGTCGGCGGGCGCGTCGGCGCCGATCTCCTGCCCGTTCTTGTCGTAGTAGCGCGGCTTGGCTACCTCTTGAGCGGTCTTTCCGATGAGCTGGAACGGGCGCTTCAGGTAGTGGTAGCCGTAAGGGGGCTCGTAGATCTGGTACGTGAACGTGGTGTCGTTCGTCCAGTACGACGCCGTGGGATCCATGTGGCGCGGCGAACTTTCCGTCATGGCCGTGAACAGCGTGTTCTGGGCGCCGGCGCCCGCCTCCCAGGGGCTGTTGTCGCAACCGGCGAGGGAACCCAGCAACGCACCCGTGGCAAGCCAGGCAACACCGCACCAACGACCCAATACACCGCCCATGCGGACTCTCCAGAACTCGGAATCGCGAGCCTTGCCGAAGGATGACCCCGGCGGCCTCGCCAACAAAACAAACCCGCCTCCGGCAGCCGTCGGGTTGTGCCCAGGGCCGCGCGAGGCGTGATTACGCATTTTAAGAGCACGGCCCCAGGGCCCTGCTAAGGGTTTTCAGCCCTTGCTGCACCGCAACAAGCAAGCACCGGACCAGAAACGGCCCAGCCCGCCGCAAGCTCGCCTAGACAAGCATGGCGGGGTGCTCAATGGGCGTGGTCGTGATCATCGCCGTGATCGTGGCCATGGCCGTCGCGCGCATGGTGACGGTGCGCGTGATCCTCGTCCCATCCGAGGAATGCGTCACGCCCCTGCACCACCAGGTGGCCCTTGACGCCGAACGGCACGGTCACCTTGGTGGGCACGTGGCCGAACGGGAAGCCGGTGAGGATGGGCACGTCGATCACCGAGCGCAGGTGCGCCACCATGCTCTTGAAGGTATAGCCGCGATCCAGCGGCGACTTCTTCCAGTCGCTGAACGCGCCCAGCACGATGGCCTTCTGTGCGCCCAGCACCCCGGCCTGGTGCAATTGCAGCAGCATGCGCCCGACGCGGTACGGGTGCTCCGCCACGTCCTCCAGCATCAGCACCCCGCCCTTGACCCTGGGCCAGTGCGGCGTGCCCAGCAGCGA
>JACMOG010000631.1 GCA_014378125.1 Vitreoscilla sp.
CGGACGCGGCGGCTCGTCGGCGATGCCGCACAAGCGCAACCCGGTGGCCGCGATGACGGCGCTGGCCGCCGCGGTGCGCACGCCGCAACGCGTGGCCGCCCTGTTGGCCGCGATGCCGCAGGAACACGAACGCGGCCTCGGCAACTGGCAGGCGGAGCTGGCCGAGTTCGGCGGCCTGCTGGGCAGCGTGCACGGCGCGCTCGCCGCGCTCACGCTGGCGACCGGCGGGCTGCAGGTGTTCCCCGCGCGCATGCGGCGCAACATCGACGCGCTGCAGGGCCTGGTGTTCGCCGAGGCGCTGGCGATGCGCGTGGCGCGCGAGATCGGCAAGTCCGACGCGCACCACTGGGTCGAGGCCCTGTCGAAGGAGACCGTGGCCCGCGACGCGCATCTGCGCGACGTCGCGCTGCAGGCTTTGGCCGATGAGCCGCGGCTGCGCGATCGCATCTCCGCGGACGAACTTGCCGCGCTGTTCGACGCCGACGCGCCCGCGCGTCACGCGAGCGCGCTCGCGGCCCCCCAACTCGCCGCGCTCGCGACGCATGCCGACGGGCTGCGCCGCGATCCGCCCTGGCAACGCTATCTCCCTGGAGGCCCGTGATCATGGATCGGAAAGACGACTTCGACCGCGGCGTGAAGAACCGCCGCGCCGTGCTGGGCGATGCGTGGGTGGACAAGTCGCTGGACAACGCCAACGCGTTCAACGCCGACTTCCAGGCGCTGATCACGCGCTACGCCTGGAACGACATCTGGGGCCGCCCCGGCCTCGACCACACCACGCGCCGGCTGCTGGTGCTGGGCATGACCATGGGCCTGGCGCGCTGGGAGGAGTTCGAGCTGCACTGCGGCGCGGCCATCCGCGCGGGCGTGCCGCTCGAGAAGATCCAGGAGACGCTGATGCAGGGCGCCATCTACTGCGGCGTTCCGGCCGCCAACACCGCGTTCAAGATCACTACCGACATCCTGCGCGAGCTGAACCTGCTGCCCGGCCCGCCTCCACTGACCGATGGCGTGCGCGTGGCCACGCACCACACGTTCAGCACGCCGCAGCTGAAGGTGACGCTGCAGGGCGCCGGCACGCCCGTGGTGCTGGCCCACGCACTGGGCCTCGACATGGGCATGTGGGATGGCCTGGCCGCGCGCCTGGCCGCCGGCGCGCTGGGCACGCCGCACGAGGTGCTGCGCTACGACAGCCGCGGCCACGGCGGCTCGGCCGCGCCCGCAGGCCCGTACTCCATGGACGACCTGGTCGACGACGCGGCCCGGCTGCTGCGCGAATGGGGTCGCGGCGCCGTCACCTGGATCGGCCTGTCGATGGGCGCCATGGTGGGCCAGGGCCTGGCCATCCGCCATCCCGAGCTGGTGTCCCGGCTGGTGCTGGCCAACACCACCTCGTCGTACCCGGAGGCCGCGCAGGCCGGCTGGTCGCAACGCATCGCCACGGTGCAGTCGCAGGGCATGGCCGCCCTCGCCGAGATGGTGGTGGAGCGCTACCTGCACCCC
>JACMOG010000632.1 GCA_014378125.1 Vitreoscilla sp.
GCGCAATGTGATCAAGGAAGTGCTCGATTCGCTCACGCCGCGCGAAGCGAAGGTGCTGCGCATGCGTTACGGCGTCGAAATGTCGAACGACCACACGCTGGAAGAAGTGGGCAAGCAGTTCGACGTCACGCGCGAGCGCATCCGCCAGATCGAGGCGAAGGCCATCCGCAAGCTCAAGCACCCGAGCCGGTCGGACAAGCTTCGCACCTACCTGGACAACCTCTAAACGCCAGACATGACAGCCCCCAGGTCGCAACGCTCCCAGCCCCCAAGGGGCGCTCAGGCTGCTCCGGGCGGCCGAGCGCTGGCCTGAAGGCGCCGCCCGCATGTCCGCCATCCAGCGTCGTGCCGTCGTCTTCGCCGATCTTCGTGGCAGCACGGCGCTGTACGAACTGCTCGGCAACACCGACGCGTCCCAGATCGTCACCGAGACGGTGGGCGCGATCGCGCGGCGCGTGCCCGCCACGGGCGGCGTGGTCGTCAAGACGCTGGGCGACGGCCTGATGGCCGTCTTCCCTACCGCCGCGCAGGCGGTGGAGGCGGCCGACCAGATGCACGAGGAGATCGACATCGTGATGCGGCGGCGCGATGCGCTCACCGGCTTCACGGAGGCGCGCCTGCAGCTGCAGGTGTGCATCGCGCTCGGCGAGACGGTGGAGGTCAGCGGCGACTACTTCGGCGATGCCGTCAACGTGGCCGCGCGCCTGCTCGACCACGCCGGCGACAACGAGACGCTGGTCACGGTGGAGGTGCTGCGCGCCCTGCCGATGGATTCGCGCGACATGTTTCGCAGCCTCGACCTGGTGCGCCTGCGCGGCCGCGTCGAGCCGGTGGAGGTGCACCTGCTGTCGCGCCGCGGCATGGACACCGCACCCACCCTGGTGGGCGGCGGCCCGGCCATGGGCCTCGTCGGCCCCGAGGCCGTCGTCCTCACCTGGGGCAACAAGGTGCGCCGCTTCACGGCGTTCGACATGCCCGTGGTGATCGGCCGCGCGGCCGCGTCCGACATGCAGGTGGACGACGCCCGCGTGTCGCGGTCGCACTGCCGCATCGACCTGATCGGCGCCACGCTGCAGCTGTCCGACCTCAGCATCAACGGCACGTTCGTGCGCTTCTCGAGCGAGGACGAGGTGGTGAGCCTGCGCCGCGGCAGCTGCACGCTGCACGGCAGCGGCGAGGTGGGCCTCAGCGGCTCGCCCGAGGATCCGGGCGTGGCGGCCATGCAGTTCGAGGTGCTGCACGCGCCCATCCGGCGCGACGACGAGTTCGACCTGCTGAGCCCCACGCCGTCACGCAGATGAGCGCCACCCCGCGCGAGAAGGCGCACGCGCACGACGCCGCCGACAAGGTCGGCGTCCTGCTCGTCAACCTCGGCACCCCCGAGGCGCCCACCAAGCCCGCGCTGCGTCGCTACCTGGCCCAGTTCCTCAGCGATCCGCGCGTTGTCGAGATCCCGCGCGCGCTGTGGTGGCTGATCCTGCACGGCGTCATCCTGCGCATCCGCCCCGCCGCGTCGGCGCGCAAGTACAAGAAGATCTGGCTGCGCGAAGGCTCGCCGCTGGCCGTGTGGACGGCGCGCCAGGCCAACATGCTCAAGAGCTACGTGGGCGAGCGCGGCGCGCTGGTGGAGGTTCGCTGGGCCATGCGCTACGGGCAGCCGTCCATCGCCGCCGAGCTCGACGCGCTGTGCGCCGACGGCGCCACGCGCATCCTCGTGCTGCCGGCCTACCCGCAGTACTCGGCGGCCACCACCGCCAGCGTGCTCGACGACGTCGGCGACTGGATGAAGCGCACCCGGCGCCTGCCCGAGCTGCGCTTCGTCAACCACTACCACGACGATCCCGGCTACATCGACGCGCTGGCCGCCCAGGTGCGCAAGCACTGGCAGCGCGAAGGCCGTGGCCGCAAGCTGGTGATGAGCTTCCACGGCATGCCGGCGCGCACGCTGGCCCTGGGCGATCCGTACCACTGCGAGTGCCTGAAGACCGGCCGCCTGCTGTCCGAGAAGCTTCAGCTGGAGCCCGACGACTGGCGCGTCACGTTCCAGAGCCGGTTCGGCCGCGCCGCGTGGCTGCAGCCCTACACCGAGCCCACGCTCACGGCGCTGGCCAAGGCCGGCGACGAGGGCGTGGACGTCATCTGCCCGGGCTTCGCGTCCGACTGCCTCGAGACGCTGGAGGAGATCGCCATCGAGGCCCGCGCCGCGTTCCTCAACGCCGGCGGCAAGACCTTCCACTACATCCCCTGCCTCAACAACAGCCCCGAAGGCATGAAAGCGATGGCCGGCGTGGCGCTGCGGCACTTGCAGGGATGGGACACCACCCCCATCTCCAAGGAAGCCCTCAAACAGCGACAGGCCCGCGCGATCGCGCACGGCGCCTCCCAATGACTCGCCTTGCCGCATGACCCGCCACGCCCAAGCCCAGCCCTCCGCCCCTTCCGCCGCCGCCGCCGACATGCGGCTCGACAAGTGGCTGTGGGTCGCCCGCTTCTTCAAGACGCGCGGCCTGGCCGCCGACGAGGTGGAGAAGGGCCGCGTGCAGGTCAACGGACAGGCGGCCAAGCCGGCGCGCTCGGTGCGGGTGAACGACCTCATCCAGATCCGGCAGCCCGGCTCGGTTCGTGAATTGCTGGTCCTGGGCCTGGACGCGATGCGCGGGCCGGCCACGGTGGCCCGCACGCTGTACCGGGAGACCGAGGCCAGCATCCAGGCCCAGCAGCAGGCCTCGGAGGCGCGCAAGTTCGGCGTCGAACCTGCCAATGCGCAGGAACTCGGCCGCCCCACCAAGCGCGACCGCCGCGACCTGGTCGACTGGCAGCGCTGGAGCGCCTCCGTCGACGACCAATAGCGACGACGACCCGACCTGACCTGACCTGACCTGACCTGACCAAGCCGGAGAGTCCGCTCCGGCGCAAAAAGTTTCGTGCGGCCTCTTGAAATCCGGGCAGCCGCCTCAATGTCCACGCGCAACGCGACCCTAAAAAACGCACACCATGAATCCGGAAGACCAAACCCCGCAAGCCCCGCTGCAATCGCCGGTGGAAGATGGCGCCGCCAACCTCGACATCGGACTCGGCGGTGACGCCGCCCGTATCGCCGAGCTGGAGGCCAAGGTGAGCGAGCTCACCGACTCGCACCTGCGCGCCA
>JACMOG010000633.1 GCA_014378125.1 Vitreoscilla sp.
ACGGTCTTGCCGGGCCTGGCAACAGCGGGAGGCTTCTTCAAGCTCTCGGCCGGCTTCAGGAACCAGTGCCTGGCGAAAACGAGGGCCTGGGGGTCGGCCGAGAAGGGCAGCACCTTGATGCCGCCCTTGATGCCCCAGGCGCCGAGGATGCGACCCACTTCGATCGCGTCTTCGGGCCAGGACAGGTCTTCTTGCTGCTCGGACGCGCTCATCGCGAAAGGGCGCAATCAACCGCGCAGCGAAGAAGACGAACCAACATCAGGCAGCAGCAGCGACGGGCGCTTCGGCGCCGACGGCCTTCTTGGCGGCCGTGTCGAGCAGGCGCTGGACGGTGGGCGAGGCTTGCGCGCCGACGCTCTTCCAGTACGTGACGCGATCGAACACGACGCGCAGCGGCTCTTCCTGGCCGGATGCCATGGGGTTGTAGAAACCCACGCGCTCGAGGTAGCGACCGTCGCGGCGTTCGCGCGAATCGGCAACCACGATGTTGTAGAACGGGCGCTTCTTGGCACCGCCGCGGGCAAGTCGGATGACGACCATGATGAATTCCTAATGTTTGGTTTGTTTTGCCGCGCCAGGGAGACACGCAAGGGCTGGCCAAACGGGGTTGCCGAGCCGGCGACATGCCGGCAACGGCGCTACATTCGACGTCGTTAGATACGCCGGTGACTCGCTGTGCCTCGAGAGGAACGCGGAGCTCGGGACGTCAGTCCAGCGGAGGATCAGTCCGCAAGCTCCTGGCTGGTCACTAGCCAACGCCAAAACCGAGCATTATAAACTGTTGCCATGAGCATGACTACCCCGCCCCCCCGCCAGCCCCTGGTCCTGCGCGACAGCACCCCCGCCGACACAGCCCCCTGCGCCGAGATCTACCGCGAGGCCGTGCGCAACGGCACCGGCACCTTCGAGCTCGACGAGCCCGACGACGCCGAGATGGGCAAGCGCCGCGACGCCATCCTCGCGCAGGGTCTGCCCTGGCTGGTGGCCGAGCGCGACGGCCAGGCGCTGGGATACGCCTACGCCAACCAGTTCCGCCCCCGCCGCGCCTATCGGTTCTGCGTGGAAGACTCCATCTACCTGGCACCCGCGGCACGCGGCCAGGGCGTGGGCAAGCTGCTGCTGGTGGAGCTGATCGGCCGCTGCGAGCGCCTGGGCATCCGCCAGATGCTGGCCGTCATCGGCGACTCCGCCAACACCGGCTCCATCTCGGTGCACCGCGCCTGCGGCTTCCAGCCCACCGGCACGTTCGAGGCGGCCGGCTGGAAGTTCGACCGCTGGCTCGACGTCGTCACGATGCAGCGCCGCCTGGGCACCGGCGCCGACGCTGCGCCCGTCGAGCGCGAGGACCTGCGGTGACGGCGGCGGCGCCGGCCCTGCGCGACCCGGCCGACGTGCCGCCCAAGACGCTGGCCACCTGGGTGGCGGCAATCGGCGGATCGGTCGGACTGCACCATTTCTACCTGGGCGGCCTGCGCAACCCGTGGGGCTGGCTCTATCCGATCCCCACGCTGGTGGGCCTGGCCGGCGTCGTGCGCATGCGCGAACTGGGCGTGGACGACCGCCTGTCGTGGGCGCTGATCCCCTGGCTGGGCCTCACCATCTCGGTGGGCATGCTCTGCGCGATCGTCATCGGCCTGACCACCGACGCAAAATGGGCCCGCCTGTACGCCGGCGACCCGACCCGGCCCGTGGTGAAGGCCACGCGCGACGAGGACGACGAGTCCCCGCCCCCGGGCATCGTGCACACCGGCTGGCTGCCCGTGCTGGGCGTGATCCTGGCGCTGATGGTGGGCGGCGGCGTGCTGATGGGGACCATCGCGTTCACCGTCGAGAAATCGTTCGACGTGCAGCGCTAGGGCCATCCTGGGGGGATGCCGATGGCAGGGGCCCGGAAGGGCTCCGCCGCGTGTCCGGATTTGCCGGGCGAGCGCGTACATCGAGACAGGGAGCGCGACATGCGCCGCTCCCACGGTCTCGGAGGCGCGAATGGATTGGGTCTGGAAAGCGTTGTTGTCGGCGGGCTCGGTGCTGCTGGTGATGCTGCTGGCCCGCCATGGCGGACGCCGCGCCGCAGGCGCCGTGGCCGCGCTGCCCACGGTGACGGCACCGGCGCTGGGCTGGCTCGCGCACGATCGCGGCGACGCGTTCGCCGCCCATGCGGCGGTGGCCAGCCTGGCGGCCTGCGCGATGCTGGCCGCCTTCGCGGTCGTCCAGGTGCACGTGGCCCGGCGCCGCGGCGTGGTGGTGACGCTGGCCTGCGGCGCGATGGGCGCGGCCGTGCTCGCCGCGCCGGCGGCGCTCGCCAGCGTCACCTTGGCAGCCGCCCTCCCGCTGGCCGTGTCCTCGTGCGCGCTGGCGCTGCTGTGCCTGCCCCCACCGCCGCCCCACGCGTTGCCGCCGGCACGCGCGCCGATGGTCGCCACGGCCCTGGCCGCCGCCGGCCTCGCGCTGGTCACCGCCGCGCTGGCGCCGCTGCTGGGCATCTTCGCCGCGGGCCTGCTGGCGTCGCTCCCGCTGGTCAGTGGCGCGGTGGCGGTCAGCGAACAGGCGTCGTCAGGCTACGCCGGGCTGGCGCAGTTCCTGCGCGCCTACGTCCGCGGACTGCCGGCACGGGCCGTCTTCTGCGTCGTCTTCGCGCTGTTGGCGGTTCGACTGGGCTGGATCGCGGCCAGCGCCGTCGCGGCCTTGTCGTCGGGCGCGGTGGGGCTGCTGTTGCAACGGACGCTGTCCACAGGCCCGGGCAAGGGGTTCGTCGACATCTCGTCACGCGCGAGTCGCGCGACGGAGTAAGTGTCGTGCGCGCATTTGTCGCTACCATGCAGGAAGTCCCGGGATACGGGGTGGAGCATGTGCATGGGAGAGGTCACGCAACTGATCGCACAAGCGCGCGACGGCGATCGCGCGGCGTTCGATCGGATCTTCGAACTGATGTACCCGGAGCTGCGCGGGGTCGCGCATCGCCGCCTGTCGCGCCATGCGCGCGACGGGGCGCTGGACACCACGGCGCTTGTCAACGAGTGTTATCTCAAGTTCATGCAGCGGCGCCAGCTGGCGCCGGGCGACCGCGCGCACTTCCTGGCCTACTCGGCCACGGTGATGCGCTCGATCATCGTCGACGCCGCGCGCAGCGCGCAGGCGCTGCGCCACGGCGGCGACGTGGCCCACGTCACGCTGGACACCCACGTGGGCGATTCGGTGGGCGACGCGGCCGAGCAGATCCTCGACGTGGACGAGGCGCTGGGCAAGCTCGCCCAGATCGACAAGCGGCTCGCCAGCGTGGTGGAGATGCGCTATTTCGGCGGCATGACCGATGTCGAGATCGCCGAGAACCTGGGCCTCACCGACCGCACCGTTCGGCGCGACTGGGAAAAGGCCCGCCTGCTGCTGGCACACGCGCTGCGCATGTGACGCGCCCGGCGACGGCGTCCTGCCCTTGCGCAGCCGCCTGGTGACCTCGCCCCTGCCCACCGCCGCCCTGTGGCCGGCGATCAGCCGGCTGCTGGACGATGTGCTGGCGCTGGCACCCGCCGATCGCGCGCCCTGGCTCGACCGGCTGGCGACGCTCAATCCAGTGCACCATCTCACGCTGCGCGAGCTGCTGGCCACGCTCGAGCGGGTGGAGGAGGACGACTTCCTTGGAGGCACTCCCCTAATTTCGATGTTGCACCGCAGCATGATTCGATTAGAATTGCTGCACTGCACCATCAACCGGAGACCTCCATGACCACCACCGCCTTCGCCTTCCCGTCCCTCCCCACGTTCCCGGGCAGGGAGAAGTTCACGCCCGAAGCGATGCAGGCCAGCCTGCGCCCGGTCATGGACCAGATGCAAGCCTGGGCCGACCTCGGCAA
>JACMOG010000634.1 GCA_014378125.1 Vitreoscilla sp.
ACGTCGATGCCGGCCTCGTGCGCCGCGTGCAGCGCGCCGATGGCCATCATGTCGTTGCACACGAACACCGCCGTGGGGCGTTGCGGCGACTGCAGCAGCCGGCGCATGGCGGCGGCGCCGCTCTGCGGGCCGAAGTCGCCCCGCCCGATCTCGTCGGGGCGCGGCTCGATGCCGGCGGATTGCAGCGCCCGGCGCCAGCCGGCCTCGCGCTGCTGGCTGGGCCGCAGGTCGGCCGGGCCCACGATGCAGGCCACGCGGGCATGGCCCAGCGACAGCAGGTAGGCCGTGGCCATCTCGGCGCCGGGGGCGTGGTCGACCCCGGTCAGGTCGACGTCGATCGCGTCGATCTCGCGGTCGACCAGCACCAGCGGCAGGCGCAGGTCCTTGCAGGCGGCCACGATGGCGGCGTCGTCGCCCGAGGCCACCAGCACGATGCCGTCCACGCGGCGCTCGGCCAGCACGCGCAGGTGGTCGGCCTGTTGCTGCGGGTCGTCGTTGGAGTTGCACAGCAGCAGGCTGTAGCCGGCGCCGTAACAGTGGTGCTCCACGCCGCGGATGATCTCGGCGAAGTACGGATTGGAGTTGTTGGGCACCAGCATGCCCAGCGTGCGCGTGGTGTTGTGCTTGAGTCCGCGCGCCACCTCGCTGGGCACGTAGCCGAGCGCGTGCGCGGCCTCGTGGACCTTGGCCTTGGCCTCGACGCTGACGAAGCGCGTGGCGTTGAGCGTGTGCGACACGGTGGTGACGGACACCCCCGCCCGCGCCGCCACGTCGCGGATGCTGGCGCGGCCGGTGGGCAGGGCGGCATGGCC
Organism: Vitreoscilla sp.; assembly: GCA_014378125.1. Next base: position 813 of record JACMOG010000634.1, read on the forward strand.
GCGTGGCGTGTCGGTCATGCGCGCTTTTTCCGGCGTTCGCGGAGCGTGTCGAGCACCACCGCCAGGATGATGACGAAGCCCGTGATGATGCGCTTGGTGGGCTCGCTGGCGCCGATCTGCGCGAGGCCGGCCTCCAGCACCGAGATCACCAGCACGCCGAAGAACGTGCTGGCTACCGAGCCGCGGCCGCCCATCAGGCTGGTGCCGCCGATCACCACCGAGGCGATCACCACCAGCTCGGCGCCGGTGCCCGCGTTCGGGTCGGCGGCCTCCAGGCGCGACGACAGGAACACGCCGCCCAGGCCGGCCAGCAGCCCGGCGATGGCGAACACCGCGATCTTGATGGGTCGGGGATCGACGCCCGCCAGCCGCATCGCCTCCTCGTTGGTGCCGATGCCGATCATGCTGCGGCCGAACACCGTGCGCGTGAGCACCACCTGCGCCAGCGCCACGATGGCGATGGCGATGAAGAACGCCGGCGACAGCCCGGCCACCATCGGCTTGCCCAGCCAGTCGATGGCGCCACCGATGTATTGCGTGCGCGAGTCGGTGGCCACGTACGCCGCGCCGCGCGCCATCTCCAGCATGCCCAGCGTGACGATGAACGACGGCAGGCGCCACGCCACGGTGATCGCGCCGTTGACGGCGCCCACCGCCAGGCCCACCAGCATGGCCAGCAGCGTGGCGGGCAGCAGCGACCAGTGCCACTGCAGCATCGCGATGCCGGCCACCGCGGCGGCCAGCGCCATCGTGGAGCCCACCGACAGGTCGATGCCCGCGATGATCAGCACGAAAGTCATGCCCACGGCGGTGACGGCCACGGCCGGGATGTCGTTGGCGATGGTGATGAAGGTGTCGGCGCTGAAGAAGTATTCGCTCTGCCAGCTGAAGAAGCCGACCATCAGCGCGAGCGCCACCATCAGGCCGGCGACGGTGCCCAGGGCGCTGGTGAGCGCGGCGCGGGTGGTGATTGGTTTGGACGAGCTCATGCGATCTCTTGTTTCGACGCCGACTTCTCGGCATCGGTGTAGGCGCTGAAGGCGGCCTCCAGCAGCAGTTGTTCGGTCCACTCGCCGCGCTCGAAGAGGCGCACGAGCCGGCCGGCGCTCATCACGCCGATGCGGTCGCACTGCGACATCAGCTCGCGCAGGTCGGACGACACCATCAGCAGCGCCTTGCCGGCGGCGGCCAGCTTGTCCATCTGCGCGTAGATGTCGGCGCGCGCGCCGATGTCGACGCCGCGCGTGGGTTCGTCCAGCAGCAGCACGTCGCAGTCGCGGTGCAGCCAGCGCGCGAACACGACCTTCTGCTGGTTGCCGCCCGACAGCTCGCTCACGGGCTGCTCGATGGAATCGCTGCGCACGCGCAGCAGCTCGCGCAGGCGTTCCACCTCGGCCTGCTCCTCGTCGCGCCGCAGCCAGCCGCCGCGCGACACCGCGCGCAGGTTGGCCAGCGTCGTGTTGACGCGGATGGACTGCGGCAGCAGCAGGCCTTGCGACTTGCGATCCTCGGTGACGAAGCCGATGCCGGCGCGTACCGCCTGCACCGGCGAGGAAATCTTCGCGGAGACGTCGGATTCGCCCAGCAGCACCGTGCCCGAGTCCTTGCGGTCGGCGCCGACGATCAGGCGCAGCAGCTCGGTGCGGCCGGAGCCCACCAGGCCGGCCAGGCCCAGCACCTCGCCGGCATGCAGGTCGAGCGAGACGTCGCGCACCACCGTTCCGCGCGCGAGGCCGCGTACCGCGAGCGCGCGGCGCCCGCGCGGACGCACGTCGCGGTCGAGGCCTTCGTGCACGTCGCGGCCCACCATGCTGCGCACGATGTCGGCCTGCGTCAGCTCGCGCATCGGCCGCGTGTCGATGTGGCGGCCATCTCGCAGCACCATCACGCGGTCGGCCACCTGCTGCAGCTCGTCGAGCCGGTGCGAGATGTAGACGACGGCCACGCCGCGCGCCTTCAGCAGCTCGATCTGGCGGAACAGGTGCGCGATCTCGCGCGAGGTGAGAGTGGCGGTGGGCTCGTCGAGGATCAGCAGGCGGCACTCGCCCACCAGGCTGCGCGCGATCTCCACCATCTGCTGGTAGCCCACGCCCAGCGCGCCCACGGGCAGGCGCGGATCGATGTCGTCCAGGCCGATAAGGGCCATCTGGCGCGGGGCGCCCGCGTTGAGCGCCTCGCCGCGGATGAAGCCGAAGCGCTGTGGCAGCCGCCCCAGCAACAGGTTCTCGGCGACGCTGAGCGTGGGCACCAGGCTCAGCTCCTGCATCACCATGCGCACGCCCTGGCGCTCGGCCTCCTGGCGCGACGCGGGCGCATACGCCGCGCCGCCCAGCGTGAGCGTGCCGTGCGTGGGCGGCACCAGGCCGGCCACGATCTTGGACAACGTGCTCTTGCCGGCGCCGTTCTCGCCGGTGAGCGCCAGCACCTCGCCGGCGCGCAGGTCGAAGTCCACGCCGGCGA
>JACMOG010000635.1 GCA_014378125.1 Vitreoscilla sp.
ACCACTTGCCCTGGCCGTAATGCAGGAAGCCCCCGCCGCCGTAGTGATCGCGCAGCCGAAGCACCAGCTCCTGGGCGCGCATGCGCTTGGTGGGGCCCAGCGCGTCGGTGTTCCATTCGGCGCCGTCGCGGTCGTCGATGCTCACGAACGTGGGCTCGCCGCCCATCGTGAGGCGCACGTCGCCGGCCACCAGCTGCGCGTCGACGCGGTCGCCCAGCGCCAGAACGGCCTGCCACTGCTCCTCGGAGTAGGGCAGCGTGACGCGCGGAGACTCCCAGATGCGCGTGACGCCCATCGTGTGGGTGAACTCCACCTCCGACTCGTCGACGCCGCCGGAAATGGGCGCGGCGCTGGACGGCTGCGGGGTGCAGGCCAGCGGGATGTGGCCCTCGCCCGCGAGCAGGCCCGAGGTCGGGTCGAAGCCGATCCAGCCGGCGCCGGGCAGGTACACCTCGCACCAGGCGTGCAGGTCGGTGAAGTCGACCTCGGTGCCGCTGGGGCCGTCGAGCGCCTTCTGGTCGGGCGCGAGCTGGATCAGGTAGCCCGAGACGAAGCGCGCGGCCAGCCCCAGCTTGCGCAGCACCTGCACCATCAGCCAGCCGGAGTCGCGGCACGACCCGGAGGCCAGCGTCAGCGTCTCCTCGGGCGTCTGCACGCCGGGCTCCATGCGGATCAGGTAGCGGATGTCACCCTGCAGCCGCTGGTTCAGGTAGACCATGAAGTCCATGGTGGCGCGAGGCTCCAGCGGGATGCTGGCCACGAAGGCGTCGAACGCGGCGCCCTGCTCCTCGACCACCGTGTACGGCGCGAGCTCGATGGCCAGCGCCTCGTCGTACTTGAACGGGAACTTCTCGGCGCTCTCCTCCAGGAAAAAGTCGAACGGGTTGTAGACCGCCATCTCGGCGACCAGGTCGACCGTCACCTTGAACTCGCGCGTCATCTCCGGGAAGACCAGCCGCGCGAGGTAGTTGGAGAACGGATCCTGCTGCCAGTTGATGAAGTGGTCGACCGGCTCGATCTTGAGCGAGTACGACAGGATGGGCGTGCGGCAATGCGGCGCCGGACGCAAGCGCACGATCTGCGGACCGAGGGTGACGAGCCGGTCGTACTTGTAATGCGTGACGTGACTCAGTGCGACATGGATGGCCAAGGAGGGCTCCCGATAAGGACAGCCTCGCGCGCCGTGAGTGGCCGCGAGGCGAAGACAGGCGGGGCGACGGCGAGGCCGTTTGCGCTCCGCGGCACGTGCGGCGACCTCGTCGCCGCACCGCGAGGATCACTGCGTGACGAGGAAGTCCTTGCTGATGCCCGCGCCGAGCTCGCCGACGTTGGCCAGGAACTGGGTGAGGTAGGCGTGCAGGCCGGTGGACAGGATCTCGTCGATGCGGCCGTAGCGAAGATCGGCCTCGAGGCGGCCGGCGCGCCGCAGGGTGTCGCCGGAGTTGTCGTTGGCCACGCTGCGCAGGTTGCTGAGCATGCGGTTCATGCAATGCGCCAGCGAGCGCGGCATGTCGGCGCGCAGGATCAGCAGCTCGGCCACCTTCTCGGGCTGGATCACGTTGCGGTAGACCTTGCGATAGACCTCGAAGCCGGACACCGAGCGCAGGATGGCCGACCAGTGATAGAACTCGTACTCCGTGTCGCGCTCGTCGGCGTTGCCGTAGAAGTCGCTCTCCACGTCGTGGAACTTCACGTCGAGCATGCGCGCGGTGTTGTCGGCGCGTTCCAGGAACGAGCCGATGCGCACGAAGTGGAAGGCCTCGTCCTGCAGCATCGTGCCCACGGCCACGCCGCGCGACAGGTGCGAACGGAACTTCACCCACTCGAACACGTTGGCCGGATCGCGCTTGAGCTCGCCGCTGGCCAGCAGCTTGTTGAACTCGAGCCAGGTCTGGTTCTGCGTCTCCCACACCTCGGTGGTGAGCGTGCCCCGCACTGCGCGGGCGTTCTCGCGCGCGGCGCGCAGGCAGCTCACGATGGACGACGGGTTCTCCTCGTCGCTCACCATGAACTCCATCAGCTTGTCCGGCTTGATCGCGCCGTAGCGCTTGGCGTAGTCGCCGGTGAGCTCGCTGATGGCCAGCAGGCCGCGCCAGCCCAGCTCGGCGACGGCGTCGGATTGCGGCAGCAGCGCGGTCTGGTAGTTGACGTCGAGCATGCGCGCGGTGTTCTCGGCGCGCTCCATGTAGCGCGACATCCAGAACAGGTGGTCGGCGGTTCGGGAAAGCATCGTTGCAGGTCTCCTCAGGCCGAGTTCGTTTGCGATCGGGACTGCGACTGGCCTGGCGCCGGGGCCGCCGGCGCCACCTGCGACTGCGGGCTGGCCTC
>JACMOG010000636.1 GCA_014378125.1 Vitreoscilla sp.
GCCCGGGGCGCGTGGAAGTGCCGGCGCCGGCGGGCGCCACCTGGCTCCTGGGCGAACGCGAACTCGATCCGGCGGGGGTCGCCGCCTGGCTGGTGGATTGACGGCCACAATCGCGGGCATGGCCACCCTTGTCGAAGTCGCTCGTCATGCCGGCGTCACCGCCGCTACCGTCTCCAATGTCCTGCGTGGCAAGGGCAAGGTGGGCGCCGCCACGCGCGAGCGCGTGCTGGTCTCGGTGCAGGCGCTCGGCTACCGCCCCAACCTGAACGCGCGCGCGCTGGCCGAGGGCCGGCCGTCGACCATCGCGCTGGTGGTCAGCAGCATCGCCAACCCGTTCTACCCCGAGTTCGCACTGGCGGTGGAGCGCGCGGTGCGCCAGCGCGGCTACTTCCTGGTCATCTGCAACACCAACGACGATCCGCAACAGGAGCGCGACTACCTGGACGCGGTGGGCGGCTCGCTGGCCCACGGCGTGCTCGTGATGAACGCCGACTTCGTGCAGATGGACGCGCTGCTGGCGCTGCGCGAACGCGGCGTGCCGGTGGTGCTGTGCATGTGGGAGCAGCCCGACGTGCCGCCCGCGCTGCCCTGCGTGGCCGTCGACTTCGAGATGGCCGGCCGCATCGCCGCCGAACACCTCGTCAAGCTGGGCCACCGGCGCATCGGCGCGGTGGTGGGCAGCGAGGCCAGCGGCAACCACATCTGGCGCTACCGCGGCTTCTGCGAGGCGCTGGCGCGCGCCGGCATCGCGCATCCCGCCACCGAGACGCGCTTCGGCCACGACACCATCGAGGCCGGCCGCAGCGCCGCCCACGCGCTGCTGGCCGCCATTCCCGACCTGACCGCGCTGTTCACCACCAACGACCTGCCCGCCATCGGCGCGCTGCAGGCCGCGGCCGACCTGGGGCTGTCGGTGCCGCGCGACCTGTCGGTGTGCAGCATCACCGACATCCAGCTGGCCAGCGAGGTGCGCCCCGCGCTCACCACCGTGGCCGTGCCGACCGCCGAGGCCGCCGAGCTGGCGGTGGAGGCGCTGATGCACATGCTCGACGAGCACAACGTGGGCGAGGAGCCGCAGTCACGCCTGCGCGTGACGTCGGCGCCGCGGCTGATCGTGCGCGCGTCGACCGGGCGCGCGGCGCACGGCTGATTCTTCCTTGCGGAACTGAGCGCACGTCCTCGCAGACGTCCTCGCAGACGTTCGAGCAGACGTTCGAGCGTCGGTCAGGGTGGCAGGGTGTTGACGTTGCTCGCGAAGACCTCGGTTGGCGAGGGCGGCGGGCTTGACGCGAACGACCGGCCACGCGCACGCGCTACTTGCCCCTTTCGTGAGTGACGACGGTCAGGGACGGGCCATCTACGGGAACTTCCGCGGGCGCTCAAACTTCCCTTTCGTCCATCACTTGCATGGCTGGCACGGCGATGCGAATTTCGCGTCAGACGCGGCGGCCCGTGTCGGCGCCGGCCGCGGGCATTGACGCGGCCTCGATGGCCTCGTCAATGCCAAGACCAACTAAAAAATGGGGAAAGAGGCATTTGTCCCAACCGCCAATTCGGTGCCCGGCGGCGGCGGTGGGGCCGGCCTGCGCGGGGCATCTGGCGCGGCGAGGAGCGCAGGCGTCCAGGGTTGCCCCGCGCGGCGGGGCCGAGGAGAGCGAGCCGGCGCTGTGCGCCCCCCCGGTAGACCGAGGTCTGCTCCGCCGGTGACTTCACGACGACGCCATGGACGCCGAACACCGCAGCGAAGTCGCGGAGGCCGCAGGCCGCAGCGACC
>JACMOG010000637.1 GCA_014378125.1 Vitreoscilla sp.
AGGAAGCCGGCCTGAAGGCGGGCCCGCTCGAGGATCCACGCGAGCATCGCCGTGGTGGTGGTCTTGCCGTGGGTGCCAGCCACGGCCAGCACGTGGCGACCTTCCAGCACGTGCTCGGCCAGCCACTGCGGGCCGCTGACATAGCGCAGGCCGTCGTCGAGGATGGCCTCCATCAGCGGGTTGCCGCGCGAGACCGCGTTGCCGATGACGAACACGTCGGGCGCCAGCGCCACCTGGTCGGTGCCGTAGCCGTCGATCAGCTCGATGCCGAGGGCGCGCAGCTGGTCGCTCATCGGCGGGTAGACGTTCGCGTCACAGCCGGTCACCTTGTGGCCGGACTCGCGTGCCAGTGCGGCGAGACCTCCCATGAAGGTGCCGCAGATGCCGAGGATATGGATGTGCATGACGATGTCGTTCTTGTTCGGTCTTGCGAGGCCATGCACGTTTCGCGCCCGGCCCAGGACCTCGGCCTTCGGCGGCTTTGCCGCCCCGGCCTCTTCAAATGGTGGCTAGCCTGCGATGAGCGTCTGCATGCCGGCCCATTCCTCCCCGGGTGGCAGGGTGACCGGATCGATCACGCGGGCCGCCTCGACGCACAGGAAGCGTTGCCAGTCGCCGTCGGGCAGGTCGTTCAGCTGGGCGGCCTTGTCCGGGCCCGGATTCCAGACGACGACATCGGTGAAATCGGCGCGGGTGACCAGGAGCTTGCGGCCCAGCCCGCGCAGCGTCAACGGGCCGGCGGCGTCGTGATACAGCCGGTCGACCTCGCCCACCACCTGGGTGACGTCGCCCCATTGCTGCTGCCACTGGCCGGTGGTGTTGTCCTCGAACTTGATGCCCTGCAGGCCTTCCAGCTGGGCCTTGAGCACATCATTGGTGCGTAGGTAGGTGTGCAGGGCCACGGTGAAGTCGAACGGGGTGTCGCCGGTATTGGTGACGGCGAACTCGACGTCGAGCTGCCGCCCGACGACGCTCACGGTGATCTCGGCCTCGAACTCGTGCGGCCACAACGCGCGCGTGGCGTCGTCAGCCACGAAGCGCAGCACCGCCTGGGCGTGCTGGCCGTGCGACGTGGTGTCGGCCAGCTGCCAGCCGCGGGTGCGCAGCAGGCCATGGCGAGGCAGCGTGCCGCGGCTGGAGAACTGCGGGAAGATGACCGGCACGCCGCCGCGCACGGCCTGGCCCTCGCCGTATTCGCTGGTGGGCGACACGTAGAGCTGCTCGTCCCCGCCGGCCGGCGCCCAGCTGACCAGGTGGCCGCCGTGCAGCAGGAGGGTGGCGCGCGCGCCGTCGGACGATTGCAGCGCCACGGCCGGATGGCCGTGGAATTCGGTCTGTTTTGCGGAGGCCAAGTTCTTATGCCGGTGCGGCGAAGGCGGCGCGGGCGGCCTTCAAGGTGTGTTCGATCTCGGCGGGGCCGTGGGGCGAGCTCACGAAGCCCGCCTCGTACAACGCGGGCGCGAAATACACGCCGCCGTCGAGCATCGCATGGAAGAAGCGGTTGAAGCGCTCCTTGTCGACGTTCACGGCGCTGGTGTAGTCGTGCGGCAGCACCGCGGCGAAGAAGAAGCCGAACATGCCGCCTTCCGAGTCGACCGACATCGGGATGCCGGCCGCGTTGGCGGCGGCCTTCAGTCCGTCGACCAGCTCGCGGGTACGCGCGCCGAGCGCGGCGGGGAAGCCGGGCTTGGCGATCTCGTGCAGCGTGGCCAGCCCGCAGGCGGTGGCCACGGGGTTGCCCGACAGCGTGCCCGCCTGGTAGGCCGGGCCCAGCGGCGCGAGCTGCGCCATGATCCTGCGCGAGGCGCCGAAGGCCGCCAGCGGCATGCCGCCGCCGATGACCTTGCCGAACACGCTGATGTCGGGCACGAAGCCGGGGATATGCTGCGCGTAGAGGCTTTGCGCGCCGCCGAGGGCCACGCGGAAGCCGGTCATCACCTCGTCCAGGATCAGCAGCGCGCCGTGCTGATGGCACAGC
>JACMOG010000638.1 GCA_014378125.1 Vitreoscilla sp.
GCGCCGGCGTGCCGAGCCTGGCCGATTTGCAGCGCGTGCAACGCCGGCGCGAGTGGCCGGTGCGCGTGGTGCAGCGCATGCAGATCACGATGCAGGGGCGGCTGATCGCGCCGGTGCTGGCCAGCCGGGGCGCGGTGCGCATGCCCTGGTTCCTGAAGGTGCTGGGCCGCGTCGCGCTGCTGCGCCGCATCCCCGCGTGGTTCATCGGGGTGGGCGTGCGGCGGGAGCGCGTCCCGTGAAGCGTGGATCCTGCGCGCAGTCGCAGGATCCACGCATGCCCAAGGCGCCGCCGACAGCCACCCGCCCCGGAAGTCGGCCCGCTCCAGCCCTCGCCGGAGGGTCGGGCTTCCGCGCATCAACTGCCACGGCAGCCCGCTGCGGTAGTTCTCGATCATCAACACCACCGGCCCGCTGTTGAGGGCGAAGCGCCATGGCGAGACCCAGCCCGGCGGCCCATGGCCATCGCGCAGCGTGGGATTGAACGAGCTGCCCGGCATGTAGCCCGGATGCTTGTGCACCATGCGCGCGATGTGCTGCATCGTGGGGATGACCACGTCGGGCGCGAACGGCAGCGAGGCCACCGAGGCCCAGGGCGCCACCGTGCCGTCGTCGGGCCCGTACGGCGCGCCGCGCGCGGCATAGCCCAGCAGCCGGCGCTTGCGGCCGTCCACGGTCACCTCGCGCGGGCCCGGGCCGTCGCTGGCGGTCAGGCCCCAGCAGTTCTCGCAGTAGTCCTTGAAGTGCTTCGGGTTGCGGATCGCGTACTCGCGTTGCACCAGCGTGGCCCGGCGACTGTTCTCGAAGTAGTCGATGCCGCGCTCGCGCATGAAGGCGTCCTGGATGCCGCGGAAGTCGATCCACATGTGCGAGTACTGGTGGATGAACAGCGGTCCGGCGGCCAGGTGCTCCTGGCCGTAGATGCGGCGCCATCGGTAGCCCCCGAGCCAGTGGTCCCAGGTCGAAGCCGGCACCGCATGGTGCTCGGATCCGAGCGCCAGCACCATCATCAGCAGGGCCTCGCTGTAGCCGACCCAGTGGTAACGCAGGAAGCCGCGCTCGGGCTTCCAGCCGTGGCAGATGGCGCCGTCGCAGTTGCGCATCCAGGCCCAGTCGACGCGATCCTCCAGCATCCTGGCGGTGCCGCGGATCTCGGCCTCGTGGACGTCGTCGCGGGTGAAGTACTGCGCCACCGCGATGAAGCCGGCCACGAGGAAGGCCGTGTCGATGCTGGAGAGCTCGCTCTTCCATGCGCGGGTGCCGGTGCGCATGTCGAGGAAGTGGTAGTAGAAGCCGCGGTGGCCGGTGGCGTGCGGCGAGGCCGCCATGTCGGCGCCGGCGAAGAAACGCAGCGTGTCGAGCGTGATGCCGGCCGCCTGCGGGCGCGTCATCCAGCCGCGCTCGACGGCGATCGGGTAGCCGGTGAGGGCCATGCCCACGCCGGCGATGCTGGAGGGCGCTTCGGGCTGCGTCGAGTCGAGCACCAAGCCGCTGGCGGGGTCGGTGGTGGCCTCGAAATAGGCGAAGGCGTGGTGCTGCGCGCGATCGATCAGGTCGGCGACGTCGACGAGGGCCTCGAGGTCTTCGTGCGGATCCGGCAGGCGCGGGGAGGTGGGAGCGGATGCCTTCATCGGTACCGGCCAGCGTATCCGAAAGCGCGGCGCCGCGTTGTTGGACGGTCTCCCGTCGTTCCCCCGTTCGGGTCGCGGCCGGGGTGAAGCAGAATTCACCGGCGCGGGCTCCGCGTGCGCCGGGCGAGCCGCTCGGGCACGCTGATTGCCGCAAGCGCGCAACTCGGCCATGGCGACACGCGGGCCCGTCAATGAACAACGATCCGGCCCGTGCGGCCGCTGCAGAGAGAGGGCGCATGAGTTCCGTTTCCACGTTGCCGAATGCCGCGCATGACGACGTCTTCATCGGCGACAGCGAGGCCGCCCGCCTGATGCGCGCCCACGATTGGGCCGCCACGCCGCTGGGACCCGTCTCCGGCTGGGCCAGCACCCACAAGCTTGCGATGGGGCTGCTGCTCACCTCGCGTTTCGAGATGTGGCTGGGCTGGGGCGACGACGTCGCGCTCTTCTACAACGATGCGCACCGCCCGACGCTGGGAAGCAAGCATCCGCAGGCGTTCGGCACGCCCCTGCGGCAGGTCTACCCGGAGATCTGGGACGACATCAAGGAACGCATCCAGACCGTCTACCGCGACGGCGCGTCCACGTGGGATCGCGCGCTGCAGCTGTTGATCAACCGGCGCGGCTTCCTCGAGGAGACATACCGCACGTTCTCGTACAGCCCGCTGCGCAATGACGGCGGTCGCGTGGAAGGCATCTTCTGCGCAGTGAGCGAGGAGACGGAGCGGGTCATCAGCGAACGCCGCCTCGCGTCGCTGGGCGTGCTCGCGTCCGAGCTGAACGGCGCGGACGGCGAGGGCTCCGTGCTGCGCGCCGCGTCGCGCGGCCTGCAGAGCAACCCGCAAGATCTGCCGTTCACCGTCACCTACCTGTTCGACGCCGAGGGCGTGGCGCACGTGGCCGGCATGACCCACGTGGCCGAGGGCAGCGAGCTGGCACGGCGTGCGGTGGCCACCCGCGACGCGCTGTGGGACGTGGGTTCGATCTGGCATGGCGGCGTGCCGCTCGAGCTGGACCTGGCCCCGCATCTGGACTACCCGAACGGCGCCTGGCAGATTCCGCCCGCGCGTGCCGCCATCGTGCCCATCGTGGGCCAGGGCTCGTCGCACGCGCTGGGGGCGTTGCTGGTGGGCCTCAATCCTTATCGGCCTGACGACGCCGATTACCTGTCCTACCTCGGCCTGCTGGCTGGCCAGATCTCCTCCAGCCTGTCCGGCGCCCGAGCTTGGGACGCGGAGCGCGTGCGCGCGCAGACGTTGGCCGAGGCCGTGGCGTTGCGCGACGCCGCGGCCGACGCGCTGGCGCGGGCCAACAACCAGCTCACCAGCGAGGTGGCGCTGCGCGCGCAGGAGCGCGACCGCACGCGCCGGCTGTTCGAGCAGGCGCCCAGCTTCATGGCGCTGCTGCAGGGCCCGGAACATCGCTTCGAGCTGGCCAACACCGCCTACTTGCAGCTCGTGGGCCACCGCCAGGTCATCGGCCTGACGGTGCGCGAGGCGTTGCCCGAGATCGCGGGCCAGGGCTTCTGCGACCTGCTGGACGGCGTATATGAGACGGGCATCCCGTTCGTCGGCAGCAACCTGCGGGCGCAGCTTCAGCGTGCGCCGGCCGCCCCGCTCGAGGAACGCTTCCTGAGCCTGGTCTACCAGCCCATCTTCAACGCCGATGGCGTGGTGGAGGGCATCTTCGTCGACGGCTACGACGTCACCCACCAGCACCGGGCCGAGTCGGCGCTGCAATCGCTCAACGAAACGCTGGAGCAGCGCGTGACGCTGCGCACCACCGAGCTGGCCGACGCGCTGCGCAAGCTGCAGCACGAGTCGGCCGAGCGCGAGGTGGCGCAAACCGCGCTGCGCCAGGCGCAGCGCATGGAGTCGCTGGGCCAGCTCACCGGCGGCGTGGCCCACGACTTCAACAACCTGCTGCAGGTGATCAGCGGCAACCTGCAGCTGCTGCGACGCGAGGTGGCCGGCAACGAGCGCGCCGAGAAGCGCGTGCAGAGCGCCATCGGCGGCGTCACGCGCGGCGCCAAGCTGGCGTCGCAGCTGCTGGCCTTCGGCCGGCGCCAGCCGCTGGAGCCCAAGGTGATCGACATCGGGCGCTTCATCAAGGGCATGGACGACATGCTGCGGCGCGCGCTGGGTGAGGAGATCGAACTCGAGACCGTGGTGTCGGGCGGGCTCTGGAACATGCTCGTCGACCCGGGCCAGATCGAGAACGCGATCCTCAACCTGGGCATCAACGCGCGCGACGCGATGCCTGGCGGCGGCAAGCTCACCATCGAGGCCGGCAACGCCCTGCTGGACGACGAATACGCGCGGCTGCACGACGACGTGCAGCCGGGGCAGTACGTGCTGGTAGGCGTCACCGATACGGGCACGGGCATCCCGGCCGAACTGCTGGAGCGCGTGTTCGAGCCGTTCTTCAGCACCAAGCCCGAGGGCAAGAGCACGGGCCTCGGGCTGTCGATGGTCTACGGCTTCATCAAGCAGTCGGGCGGCCACGTGATGATCTATAGCGAGCCCGGCCAGGGCACGACGATCAAGCTCTACCTGCCGCGTGTGCACCAGGCCGAGGACGCGCTGCCCGACGAGACGGCCGCGCCGGTGTGTGGCGGCACGGAGACCGTGCTGGTGGTGGAGGACGACGACGAAGTGCGCGAGACCGCCGTGGGGCTGCTGTCCGACCTGGGCTACCGCGTGCTCAAGGCCCGCGAGGCGATGGGCGCGCTGAGCGTCATCGAGAGCGGCGTGCCCATCGACGTGTTGTTCACCGACGTGGTGATGCCCGGCCCGCTGCGCAGCCCGGAGCTGGCGCGCAAGGCCAAGGAGCGGCTGCCGCGCCTGGCCGTGCTGTTCACGTCGGGCTACACCGAGAACGCCATCGTGCACGGCGGCCGGCTCGACCGCGGCGTGGAGCTGCTGTCCAAGCCCTACACGCGCGAGGCGCTCGCCCGCAAGATCCGCCACGTGCTGGCCAACCAGGAACAGCAGCGCATGCTGGCAGGCGACGCGGCGCCTGCGCACGTGCCGGCAGCCGCGCCGCAGGCGTCACCTGCCGGCACGGTGCTGCTGGTGGAGGACGACGAGTTCATCCGCGAGACGCTGGCCGAGCTGCTGGGCATGTCGGGCCACGTGGTGCTGCAGGCCTTCCACGCCACGTCGGCGCTCGCGGCGCTGGCGGCGCATCCGGTGGACGTTCTCGTGACCGACGTCGGACTGCCGAAGGTGTCGGGCATCGAGCTGGCGCGCGAGGCGCTGGGCC
>JACMOG010000639.1 GCA_014378125.1 Vitreoscilla sp.
AAGCCCATGTTCTCGGCCACCGTCATGTGCGGGTACAGCGCGTAGCTCTGGAACACCATCGCCACGCCGCGGTCGGCCGGCGGCACGCCGTCCATGCGCTCGCCGCCGATGCGGATCTCGCCGCCGCTGGCCTCGTCGAGGCCGGCGATCAGGCGCAGCAGCGTCGACTTGCCGCAGCCCGAGGGCCCGACGAACACCATGAACTCGCCGTCGGCGATGTCCAGGTCGAGGCCGCGCAGGACCTCGGTGGTGCCGAAGGCCTTGCGGACGCCGCGCAGCTGCAGGTCAGCCATGGCCTTTTTCCCCCTTCGCGTGGGCAATGGTGTCGCGGTACCAGAGCGCGCTGTCCTTGGGCGTGCGCTGCTGCGTGTCGTAGTCCACGTGCACGATCCCGAAGCGCTTGTCGTAGCCCGAGTCCCACTCGTAGTTGTCCAGCAGGCTCCAGTAGAAGAAGCCGCGGATGTCGACGCCGGCCTCGCGGGCGCGGGCGATGGCCTCCAGGTGGCGGCGGATGTAGTCGATGCGCTTGTCGTCGGCCACGCGGCCGTCCGCCAGCACGTCGGCGTTGGCCATGCCGTTCTCCATCAGGTAGATGGGCGGCAGGCCGGGGTAGCGCTGGTGGATGCCGGTCAGCAGCTCGGTGACGCCTTCGGGGTAGATCTCCCAGCCCATGTCCGTGACGCCCAGCGCGCACGGCGCGGGCACCGGCGGCTGCGCGGTGCTGGCCCAGATGCGCGTGTAGTAGTTGACGCCCAGGAAATCGAGCGGCTGGCCGATGATCGCGAAGTCGCCGTCCTGGATGTTGCGCGGGTAGTGCGCGATGCCGGCGTCCTGCGGATAGGTGCCCTGGAAGATCGGGTCCATGTACCAGCGCACGAAGCTCGCGTACTCGGTGGCGGCGCGCGCCTGGTCGGCCGGGTCGTCGGAGGCCGCGGTGGTGGACGACTGGTTCAGCACGATGCCCAGCGGGGCCTTGGTGCCGGCGGCGCGCATGGCCTGCAGCGCCAGCCCGTGCGACAGCAGCAGGTGGTGCGACACGTCGGCCGCCAGCGCCGGATCCGTCCCCCCGGGCGCGAACTTGCCCCACGCGTGGCCCAGCGTGGCGGTGCACCAGGGCTCGTTGTGCGTGCAGAGGGTGGCCAGCCGGTCGCCCAGCCGGCGCGCGACGTGCGCCGCGTAGTCCGCGCAGCGCAGCGCGGTGTCGCGCGACGCCCAGCCGCCCAGGTCCTGGAGGCCCTGCGGCAGGTCCCAGTGGTACAGCGTGGCGCTGGGGCGGATGCCGCGTTCCAGCAACGCATCCACGAGCCGGTCGTAGAACCCCAGCCCCGGCTCGTTCCACGCGCCGTGGCCCAGCGGCTGCACGCGCGACCACGAGAGGGAGAACCGGTAGGCGTCGACGCCGAGGTCGGCCATCAGCGCCACGTCCTCCGGCCAGCGGTGGTAGTGGTCGCAGGCCACGTCGCCGGTCTCGCCGCGCACGGTCTTGCCGGGCAGGTGCGAGAAGGTGTCCCAGATGGACGGGCCGCGGCCGTCGGCGGTGGCGCCGCCTTCGATCTGGTATGCGCTGGTGGCGACCCCCCAGGCGAAGTCGTTTGCCAGCGTAGCGCGCGTGCGGGGCGTGAGGGCGATGAGGTCGTTCAAGTTGGCCATCTCGGAGGATTCGGAAAGTTCTGAAATCGTTATCAGAAGGAGTCTGGGAAAGGCCGCGGCGTGGCGCCGCGGCCCGGCATGAAGGTTCAGTGCTTGACGGCTCCCGCGGTGAGCCCGGCGATCAGCCGGCGCGAGGTGAACGCGAACAGCACCAGCAGCGGCAGCACGGCGATGGCCGCGCCGGCGCACAGCGCGCCCCAGGGCGTCTGGCCCGAACCCTGCAACGAGCGCAGCGCCAGCGGCAGCGTGTAGCGATCCATGTCGCGCAGCACCACCAGCGGGCCGATGAAGTTGTTCCAGGAGCCGATGAAGGTGATCAGCGCGAGCGTGCCGAGCGCCGGCCCCAGCAGGGGCAGCACCACGCGCCACCAGATCATGAATTCGCTGCAGCCGTCCAGCCGCGCGGCCTCGACCAGGTCGCGCGGGATGGCCGACCCGATGTACTGGCGCATCAGGAAGATGCCCAGCGCGCCGCAGGCGCCGGGCACGATCAGCGCGCGATGCTCGTTGGTCCAGCCCAGCCAGCTCATGGTGAGCGCGGTGGGCACCATGAAGATGAACCCGGGCAGCAGCATCGTGAGCATCACCGCGGCGTAGAAGCGCTCCTTGCCGGCGAAGTCGAGCAGCGCGAACGCATGGCCGGCCAGCGCGCAGAAGAACAGGTTCAATGCGGTGGTGGCAATCGCCACGTAGAAGCTCCACGCCAGGTTCCACCAGAACGTGGGCAGGCGCTCCAGCAGGTCGCGCAGGTTGTCGCCCAGCGCGCTGCCGAACCACAGCGGCGGCGGCATCGACAGGATCTCGCCGTTGCTGTGCGTGGCGAACACGAACATGAACCAGAACGGCACCAGCATCACCAGCGCGCCGAGCAGCACGATGACGCGGCCGATCCAGAGGGCGCTCCGGCGTTCGCGCGTGACGCGCCAGCGCACGGGGGATTCGCCGCGAAGCAAGGGAATGGACAGGGTCGAGGCGGTGGTCATGCGCGTGCGCCCAGCAGGCGCTTGTTGATCCAGGTGGAGCCGGCGATCAGCACGAACAGCAGCCACGCGATGGCCGAGGCCGTGCCGAAGTCGCCGTCCATGAAGGCCACCGCGTACATGTGCATGGCCGCGGTCTTGCCGGCCTGGTCGATGCCGCCGGTGCCTCCGGTGAGGATGAACGGCTCCTCGAACAGCTGCAGGTTGCCGATGAGGGACAGCGTCACCGCGAAGAACATCATGGGCTTGAGCAGCGGCAGCACGATGTGCAGGAAGCGCTGGCGCGGGCTGGCGCCGTCGATCTGCGCGGCCTCCAGCAGGTCGGTGGGGATCGTCTGGATGGCCGACAGGTACAGCACCGTGTTCCATCCCACGTAGCGCCAGAACACCACCGCGCTGATCATCCACTTGGTGTAGCCCGGCTGGCTCCAGTCGATGGACTGGCCCGGCATCAGCCAGCCAAGAACCGGCACCGCGCGCAGCGACGCGAAGGCGGCGTTGACCAGGCCGAAGTCCTTGGAGAACAGCGACGAGAACACCAGCGAGATGGCCACCGTCGACGTGATGAAAGGCAGGAAGTACGCGCCGGTGACGGCGTTGCGGAAGCGCCCGAACCCGCGGTGCAGGAACCACGCGAGCGGCAGCGCCACCAGGTGTTGCGGGATGCCCGACACCAGCGCGATCCACAGCGTGTTGAACATCGCCTTGCGCAGCCAGTCGTCGCGCGTGAGGGCGTAGACGAAGTTGTCGAACCCGACCCAGTGCATGCCCGCCACGCCGGCCACCGGATCCCACTGGTGGAACGACAGCAGAACAGAGAACACCAGCGGGAACAGGCCGAACGCGCCGAACAGGATGAAGAACGGGCTGATGAAGACGTAGGGCGCCCAGCGCGCCGGGATCAGCGGCTTGCGGCGAGTCGGATTCTTGGTGGCTTGCATGTCAGTAGCGGCGCACGCGGCGCTCGATCGCGACGCGGGCATCGGCCAGCGCCTGCGGGATGGGCTTGTCGTGCTCGAGCACCTGGTCGAGCTCCGCGTTGACGATGTCGTTGGCCACCTGGTCGTAGCGGTCGACGTGCAGCGCCGGCACCCGTGCACTCGCGGCGCGCCATTGCAGCCGAGCGGCCTGGCCGCCTAGATAGGCGATGGGCTGTGCGAGGTAGTCGTCCTGCTGCGCGGACAGCAGCGCCGGAAACGCGTCGAGCCGCCTGAAGGCCTCCAGCTGCTGCGCGCGATCGAGCGCCAGCGTGCGGATGAACTCCCACGCCAGCGCCTTGTGTTCGGCGCGCGCGGGGATCGCCCAGTACGAGCCGCCCCACGACGCGAACGCGCCGCCGGGCAGCGGCGCCGAGCGCCACAGCCCCGCGCTGGCCGGCGCGATCCAGTTCTTCAGGTGGCCGGCGAGCCACGAGCCCATCATCTGCGTGGCCACGCGGTCGCGTCGGAAGCCCTCGCTCCATTCGCTGCTCCACGCGGCCACGCGGGCATCGATGCCCGTGCGCCGCGCCGCGCGCGCCAGCGTGAAGGCCTGCACGAAGCGCGGCGTCTCCACCTGCGGGTGGCCGGCGGCGTCGAAGAAGACGCCCTGGCCGTCCTCGAGCCCGGCGCGGATCAGGATGTCCTTCAGGTCGATGGCGCTGGCCAGCAGGTAGACGCCCGTGGTCTCCTTCAACTTGCGGCCGGCGGCGATGTACGAGTCCCAGTCGCGCGTGAGATCGCTTTCGGTGAGGCCCGCGCGCGCGATCAGGTCGGCGCGATAGAACAGCGCGCCGGGGCCGATGTCGGCCGGCAGCGCGCGCAGCTTGCCGCTGAAGCCGGTGGCCGGACCCAGCGTGAAGTGCGCCAGCAGCGGCGCGACGGAGGCCGCGTCGTAGGGCGGCGCACCCAGGTCGTCGAGGCCGGCGGCCTGCGTGAACTTGCCGAGATAGTCCATGTCGACCGCCATCACGTCGGGCAGGTTCGCCCCGGTGGCGATGGCCGTGGTCATCGCGGTGTGGTGGTCGGCGTACGCGCGCGTGGTGAGCTTGATCTCGACGTCGGGATGCGACACGGCCCACGACTCGATGGCGATCTTCGCGCTGCGATCGAGGTCGGGGAAGGCGGCGACCGTCAGCGTGGTGCGCGCGGCGCCTGCCGGCGGCGTCATGAACGCGGGGCACGCGAGGAAGGGGATCAGGATGCGCGGACGCATGGCGATGTCTTGTCTCCAGAATTCTTTGATATCGTTTTCAGAGATCAGTGTGCGACAACGTTGTCATCCGGTCAATGGGATGCGCCCTCGGCTGGTGAATACCCTGATTAAGGGATGTTTACGCCTCAATCTAGAAGGAGAGGCCGCGGCATCGCGCGGCGGATCGGTGATTCCAAGCGGCCGGGAAATCGATTTCACGACTAGACTCCTTCCGATGACATCCAAGGACAAGCCCCTCGCCGAACCGGCCACGCTGCTCGACGTCGCCCGCCTGGCCGGGGTGTCGGCGGCCACGGTGTCGCGCATCCTCAACGGCACCGCCCGCGTCACCGAGGACAAGCGCCAGGCGGTGGAGCGCGCCATCGAGCGCCTGCAGTTCCGTCCCAACTTCGCGGCGCAAAGCCTGCGCAGCGGGGTCACGCGAACCATCGGCGTGCTGACGCAGGAGCTCGAGTCGCCGTACTTCACGCGCGGCGCCCGCGGCATCGAGGACGGCCTGCTGGGCAGCCACTACGCGCCCATCGTGGTGCCGGGGCACTGGAACCCGGCCGAGGAGTTCGATCGCGCCCGCCTGCTCATCGCGCGCCGCGTGGACGCGATGGTGATCCTGGGCGGCAACCTGCAGGACGAGCAGGTGGTGGACATGGCGCGCAAGCTGCCCATCGCCATCACCGGCCGCGAGCTGCAGGCGCCCAACGTGTTCTCGCTGCACTGCGACCAGGTGGACGGCGCGTGCCGCGCCACTCGCCACCTCATCGAGCTGGGGCATACGCGCATCGCGCACATCAGCGGTCCGGTGGCCTACCCCGACGCGGTCGATCGGCGCGACGGCTACATGCGTGCCCACAGCGAGGCCGGCCTGCCGGTGGATCCGCGCCTGATGGTGGTGGGCACCTACCTGGAGACGGGCGGCGCCGAGGCCATGCACCGGCTGCTCGACGCGGGCCATCCGTTCACCGCCGTCTTCTGCGCCAACGACCAGACGCTGTGGGGCGCGCGCCAGGTGCTCGACGCCCGCGGCCTGCGCGTGCCGCACGACATCTCGCTGGTGGGCTTCGACGACTTGCCGCAGTCGGCCTACATGACGCCCGCGCTCACCACCGTGCACCAGCCGATCTACGAGATGGGCCGCGCCGCCGCCCACCTGCTGCTGGCCGCGCTGGGCGCCGCGCCTCCCGCTACCGAGCCGGTGCCCGACCTGCGCCTGGTGGTGCGCGGCACCGCGCGCAGGCTCTGAGCATGACGCTCGCGCCGCTGACGGTCGCGCGTGCGCCGGTGGTGCTGCACGGACACCACGTGCGCCGCCTCGAGGGCGTGGTCGACTTCGTCGACGCGCACCTCGACGCCGAGCTGTCGCTCGAACGCCTGGCCACCGTCGCCGCGATCTCGCCGTTCCATTTCCATCGGCTGTTCCATCTGTGGAGCGGCGAGACGCTCAACGAATTCGTGCGCCGGCGCCGCCTCGACGTGGCCGCCGGGCGCCTGCGCCATTGTGCCGACGAGAAGATCACGGCCATCGCGCTGAGCTGCGGCTTCGCGTCGCCGGAGGGCTTCGCACGCGCGTTCCGCGAACGCTTCGGCATGACGCCGTCCGCCTGGCGGGGCGGCGCCTGGAGCGTGGGCGGCCTGCCTGCGAGCGAGTGCTGGGCCCGCCGGGTGCCGGCCGTGGCCGTCACGCGCGAGCCGCCCATGGACGTGCTGTTCATGCGCGGTCGCGGCGACTTCGGCGCGCTGGCCGCGCCGTTGTGGGAGCGCTTCATGAGCGCGGTGCGCGCGCTGGGCCTGGCGGGCCAGCCGCTGCTGTTCATGGGGCTCGACGATCCCGGCATCGTCGGCTCGAACTGCTGCCGCAGGGACGCCTGCGTGCAACTGCCCGCCTTGGCGGGCGCCGTGCCTGCCTGTCCGCCGCCGTTGCTTCACAAGCGTGTTCCGGCACGCTGGGTGGCCACGCTCGACTACGAGGGCCCGGCCGACGACATCGCCGAAGGCTGGCAGGCGCTGCTGGCCCGGTGGCTGCCGCAGGCGGCGTTCAAGCTGGCCATCGGCCCGTTCTTCGAGCGCTACGACCCCGCGCACGGCGCGCCCGGCGGCCGCCACGTGCGCTGCCGGCTGGGCATGCCGGTGGAGCCGCGCGTCGGCTGAACCGTTTCGCGTCAACTCCGCAAGATCCGTCAAGGACTCCGCAAGCGCGCACCAGTGCGAACGCGCGCCGGCCGGCACGATGGCTGCGCTCGATAACAACGACAGGAGACTTCGAATGGACACCACGATCTCGTTGGCGCGCGTAGGCGTGCTCATGGGGCTCGTCGCCGCGCTGGGCCTTTCCGGCTGCGGCGGCGACGACGGCACGGCCGGCCCCGCGGCCACGCCCCCGCCGCCGGCACCCACGCCCGCACCGACCCCGC
>JACMOG010000640.1 GCA_014378125.1 Vitreoscilla sp.
CGCCGCCGCCGCTCTCGGTTGGATCCTGGCCGAATGGTTCCAGCACGGCAAACCCAGCATTCTCGGAGGCATCTCCGGTTGCGTCGCCGGCCTCGTGGCCATCACCCCGGCCGCCGGCAACGTCGGCATCGTCGGTGGCGTGGTGCTCGGCGCCATCGCCGGCTTCGCCTGCCTGTGGGGTGTCACCGGCCTGAAGAAGCTGCTCGGTGCCGACGGCACGCTCGACGTGTTCGGCGTGCACGGTGTCGGCGGCATCGTCGGCGCCCTGCTGACCGGTGTCTTCAACAACCAGAAGCTGGGCGGCCCCGGCATGGTCACCGACTGGGTCAAGATGACCGTCGGCTCCAACGGCATGTGGGATCAGTTCCTGATCCAGGCCAAGGCCGTCGGCGTCACCCTGGTGTGGTCGGGCGTCGTCGCCTTCATCGCGTTCAAGCTGGTCGACCTGACCATCGGCCTGCGCGTGACCGAAGAGGAAGAGCGCGAAGGCCTGGACGTCACGTCCCACGGCGAGACCGCTTACGCCAAGTAAGTTTTCGAGAGGGTGCTGCCGCGGTTCGCCGCGGCAGGCCGAGAGAGCTTGGGGCTGTCCGAAAGGGCAGCCCCTTTTTGTTGGGCGCTTGCATTTCGCCGAAGCGTCCCTACGTGGGCACAGGCGACACGCGCCTTAGAATCCCCTTTCAGCCTCCCAGGATCCCGTCATGGTCCCCCATCTCGTCACCGCGTTGACCGGCCCGATCAACGAACTCGAGCAGCGCGTGCTCGAATCGATGCCCGCGATCGAACGCTGGTTCCGCCTCGAGTGGATGGAGCACACGCCGCCGTTCTACACGTCGGTGGACATCCGCAACGCGGGCTACAAGCTGGCCCCGGTGGACACCAATCTCTTTCCGGGCGGCTTCAACAACCTCACCGAGCCCATGCTGCCGCTGGCGATCCAGGCGGCCATGGCGGCGATCGAGAAGATCTGCCCCGAGGCCAAGAACCTGCTGCTGATCCCCGAGGACCACACCCGCAACTCGTTCTACCTGATGAACGTGAAACAGCTGGTGCGCATCTTCTCCAGCGCCGGCCTGAACGTTCGCCTGGGATCCCTCGATCCCGCCATCACCGAGCCGACCGAGTTCCCGCTTCCCGACGGCAGCTCACTCACCTACGAGCCGCTGCTGCGCACGCCACGCCGCCTGGGCCTGAAGGACTTCGACCCCTGCACGGTGCTGCTCAACAACGACCTGTCTGCCGGCCTGCCCAAGATCCTCGAGAACCTCAACGAGCAATACCTGCTGCCGCCGCTGCACGCGGGCTGGGCGGTGCGCCGCAAGACCAACCACTTCCACAGCTACGAGGAAGTGGCCAAGAAGTTCGCCAAGCTGCTGGGCATGGATCCCTGGCTCATCAACCCGATGCACTCGCATTGCGGCCAGGTGAACTGGGCCGAGGGTACCGGCCTCGACTGCGTGCAGACCAATGTCGACGCCCTGCTCACCAAGATCCGCCGCAAGCACAAGGAATACGGCATCAACGAGAAGCCGTTCGTCGTGGTGAAGGCCGACAACGGCACCTACGGCATGGGCGTGATGACCATCCGCGACGCGAAGGAGCTCGAAGAGGTCACCCGCCGCACGCGCAACAAGATGGACGTTGCCAAGGACGGCCAGCACGTGACCGAGGTGATCATCCAGGAAGGCGTGCCCACCTACGAGCGCGTCAACGAGGCCGTGGCCGAGCCCGTGGTCTACATGATCGACCGTTACGTGGTCGGCGGCTTCTACCGCATGCACGCCGAGCGCGGCATCGACGAGAACCTCAACGCGCCCGGCGCCAGCTTCGTTCCGCTGGCCTTCGCGGAGAGCTCGCACCTGCCCAGGCCGGGCGAGAAGCCAGGCGTCAGCGCGCCGAACCGGTTCTACATGTATGGCGTGATCGGGCGGCTCGCGATGCTGGCGGCGTCCTATGAGCTCGAAGCGACCGATCCCGAGGCAGAAGTCTACGAATAGCCCGATTTTTTGCGCCGGACCCACGGTATCGTGACCGCATGGCGGCACGCCCGATAGCGCAGAATTTGTCTCGACCAACCGACCACCGCTTGACACGCGAGTGGTGGAACACCCGCTGGTTCGTGGCCACCGCGCTGTTCCTGTCGGTGCTGCCGTTGCTGTGGCCGGCCATCCCGCCATTGATCGATCTGCCCTCGCACATGGGCAGCTATCACGTCGCCCTCAACCTGGATTCGTCGCCGACGCTCCAGCGCTGGTTCGAGTTCCGCTGGGAGATCATCGGCAACCTGGGCGTCGAGCTCCTCGTGATGCCACTCGGCGAGCTTTTGGGCGTCGAGCTTGCCACCAAGCTGGTCGTGATCCTCATTCCGCTGCTCACCGTGCTCGGCATGATCTGGATCGCGTGGGAGATCCACGGCGAACTTCCGCCTTCGCTCGGGTTCGCGTTGCCGCTGGCGTATTGCTATCCGCTGCACTTCGGATTCGTCAATTACTGCCTGAGCATGGCCCTGGTGCTGCTCAGCCTCGCATGGTGGATACGGCTGGGCCGACAGGAAAGGCTGGTGCGTCGTGCCGCTGTCTTCGCGGTGACGGCCATCATCATCTGGCTGGCACATGCCATCGGCTGGGGGCTGCTGGTCGTCACCTGTGCGTGCGCCGAGATTCATAGGCGAACCGCGCGTGGCGAGAGCTTCGCGCGCACGCTGCTGCATTCAGCGGCAGCGTGCGCGACGCTATGCACGCCTGTGCTGATCATGCTGTGCCTGCCGAAGCACATGGCCTCCACCTTCGAGGGATGGCTTCTGCTGCCGGAACTGGCCAAGTGGCTGGGCACGCTCTTCAGGGACCGCTGGATCGGGCTGGACCTCGCCACCACCGCGATTTTCATGTACGTCCTGGCCGCCGCCGTCATCCGTCATGGTGGGATGCGCCTGCAATTGGCGCTTGCGCTGCCGGCACTCGGAGTCCTTGCGGTTTTCGTGTTGGCGCCACAGCGCGTCAATGACTCAGGTTTCGTCAACGGACGCGTTGCGCCGTATGCAATGGCTTTGCTGGTCGTGGCCATCGGCATGCGTCAGGCGACCCACGCTCAGCGCCGCGCGCTCGCCGTCGGAGCCGCCCTTTTCTTCGCGATCCGCATGGCCGCGACGACGGCCAGCATGGCGCTCTATTCGGTGTCCTACGACGCCAACCTGAAGGCACTTGACTACATCCCACGTGGCAGCACGGTGCTGACGCTCTCCCCGGTGCCCTGCGGGCACGGGTTCGAGAACTGGCGAAATGCAAGGCTGTACCACCTGCCGAGCATGGCCCTCGTCCGCAGGGACGCATTCGTGAATACGGAATGGCAGATCGACGGCTTGCAATTGCTTCGCGTGAACTACGCGGCCGCCAAGCCCTTCGAGAGCGACCCGTCCGAGACGGTCACGCTCGGCTGCGACGTGCCCGGCTACCGTCAGTACAAGACTGCCATCGAGATGTTTCCACGCCAGGCGTTCGACTACGTGTGGCTGTTGGACATTCCCGCCAACATGTGGCCGTTCGAGCCGAACCTGCAACTCGCTTGGTCGGCGGGCGACTCGGCTCTGTACCGCGTTGTCCGCGCGCACCGTCAACTTGCTCACTGACCCGTGCAGCCAATGTACGGGCCGGGGCGCCAATACGTCGTCTCGCCGCGGGGTTCCACCATGGCGCACACCGTGAGTGCGCACTAGTCTGGCCCGGCGTGCCCCACTCAAGCTCGGGGCGCACCCGCCACCGGTAGCGTCCATGACTCCTCCAGCCCCGTCGTCCCTCGCCCTGCAGCGGCTGTATCACTGGGAGCGCACGGCACCCGACCGGACGGTGTTCACGCAGCCCGTGGGCGGCGGGCTGCTGAAGGAGTTCACCTGGAAGGACGTGGTCGACGAATCGCGGCGGATGGCGGCGTTCCTGCAGCAGCAGGGCTTCGAGCCGGGCTCGCGCATCGCCATCCTGTCGAAGAACTGCGCCTGGTGGATGATGGCGGACTTCGCGATCTGGATGGCCGGCTACGTGTCGGTGCCGCTCTATCCCACGCTGGCCGCGGGCACCATCGCGCAGATCCTGCAGCACAGCGAGTCGCGCCTGATGTTCCTGGGCAAGCTGGACGATTGGGACGCGATGCGTCCCGGGGTGCCCGCCGGCTTGCCCTGCGTCAGCTTCGCGCTGTCGCCCGCCGACGTGCAGGCGCGCGCGGACATGCGCTGGGACGAGATCGTGGCGCGCACCGCGCCGCTGCCGGGCAGCCCGGTGCGCGATGGCGCCGATCTGGCCACCATCATGTATACGTCCGGCACCACGGGCATGCCCAAGGGCGTGATGCACAGCTTCGCGAACTTCGCCTGGGCCATCGACTCGGGCCTGAAGCGCATCTCGCTGACCACCGACTCGCGCATGCTCAGCTACCTGCCATTGGCGCACGTGGCCGAGCGCACGCTGGTCGAGCACGGGCTGCTGGCCACCGGCATGCACCTGTTCTTCGCCGAGAGCCTGCAGACCTTCGCACGCGACCTGCAGCGCGCGCGTCCCACCACGTTCTTCTCGGTGCCGCGGTTGTGGGTCAAGTTCCAGCAGGGCATCCACGCCAGGATGCCGCCGCAGCGCCTCGATCGACTGCTCAAGATCCCGGTGGCCGGCCGCTTCCTGCGCCGCAAGATCCTCAAGGCGCTGGGCCTGGACGCCTGCCGCTACGCCGCCGGCGGCGCCGCGCCGATGCCGCCCGACCTGCTGCGCTGGTACTCGATGCTGGGCCTGGACATCATCGAGGTCTACGGCATGACCGAGAACTGCGGCGTGTCGCACGCCACCAAGGTGGACATGCGTCGCCCCGGCACCGTGGGCGTGCCCTACGACGGCGTGAAGGCGCGCCTCGACGCCGAGACCGGCGAGATCCAGGTGAAGACCGGCTGCCTGATGCTCGGCTACTACAAGGAGCCCGAGCTGACCGCCGCCGCCTTCACCGCGGACGGCTGGCTGCACACGGGCGACAAGGGCGTCGTCGAGGAGGACGGCTGCCTGCGCATCACGGGTCGCGTGAAGGACCTGTTCAAGACGAGCAAGGGCAAGTACGTGGCGCCCGCCCCCATCGAGGACAAGCTCGTCGCCAACCCCGCGGTGGAGGCCTGTTGCGTGGTGGGCGCGAACTATCCGCAGCCGTTCGCGATGCTGATGCTCAACGAGGACGCCGTCGCGAGGTCGCGCAAGGCCGGTGGCCGCGCCGCGCTGGAAGACACCCTGGCCAACCACCTGCTCACCGTGAAC
>JACMOG010000641.1 GCA_014378125.1 Vitreoscilla sp.
ACCGCGTGGTGGGCGCCGCGCTGGCCGCGCTGCACGAGCGCCCCGCCGCGGCCTGGACGCTGGACGAACTCGCCCGCACCGCCGGCAGCTCGCGCTCGGTGCTCGCCGAACGCTTCCAGGAACTGGTGGGCCAGTCGCCCATGCAGTACCTGACCCACTGGCGCATGCTGCTCGCCACCAACCTCCTGCGACGCAGCAACGTGCCGCTGGCGCGCATCGCCGAGGAGGTGGGCTATCAGAACGACACCGCCTTCAGCCGCGCGTTCCGGCGCGAGTTCGGCACGCCGCCGGCGGCGTGGCGGAAGAGCCGGATGGCAATGCCTGTCGCGACGACGCCCGGCTGATCAGTCCCGCAGGTTGCGGTACTGGAGTACGCTCGACGAATGATCTTCAGCCCGCTCGACGCCCTGCTGTTTCGAAGACGCCCGCGCGCAGCGCAAAGCCGGGTCGAGATCTTTGTCGCTGCCGTGATGATCGTGGTCGGCACGCCGTGCGCATTCTTCGCCGAGACCAGCCTGCCGAAACAGATCTGCTTCGCGGTCATGAGCTTCGCGGGCGGGGTCTGGTTCATCGTGAATGCGCGGCGGGATGCTCAACGCGAGTTGGCGGAGGCGAGCGCGCCTACGAGTGACTGATCGCGTGAACGGCGGCCCCGTATCGACTGGCTGGCTCCGCGCACTGGCCATCGCCCTCATGCTGCCGTGCCTCGCCGCAGCCGCCCACGCCGAAGCGCCCGACGCCGCCGTCGCCAACATCCCCACCAACCCCACGGACGATGCCTTCGGCGCCCTGCTGGCCATGCCCGGCGCGCAGCCGAAGGACGGCGGCTGGATCATCCCGACGGAAGCCGCGAAGGATGAAGATGACCTGATCGACTGGCTGAAGGAATCGAAGAAGGACGGCGCCAACTTCAACGCCATGCGCCACGGCGGCACGCTGCTGGCCCACGCGATCCGGGCGGGCAAGGATCGCACCGCGATCTGGCTGCTGGCCAACGGCGCCGATCCGCACAAGGTGGTGTTCGACGTCAAGGTGGACGCGTACACGCTGGCTCTCAGGTACCAACGCGCGGACGTGGTATCGGTGCTGGAGCGGCAGTACGGCTTCAAGCCTGTCGCGCGCGTCGCCAACGTCGTGGCGCCCAAGGCGACCCAGCCCGAGGCACCAACTGCCCCGCGCACGAAAGAGCAGCAATCGATCGACCTGCTGCATCGACTCACCGGCCGGGGGTCGCAGCCCGACGTGGAGGCGCGACAGGCGTGGCGCCGCCACGCGGCCACGCTGACCGACGACGAGTTCCGCGCGCTGTTCAAGGATGGCCGGAATCTCGACGAGCTGGTCGTGATCACCCGCCGGACCGACGGCGGCCTGGACGATGCGTTGGGGCGGCTGCCGCTGGACGAGGTTCGACGCAACGCCCAGTTGATCGCGGGGCGATTGGCGGAATGGAGCTTCGTCACCTACGGCGAACACCAGAAGATCGACTACACCGGAGCGTCACGCAGCTGGCCCGCGTTGTGGAAGCGCATCGACCAGCCGCTGCAGTACGACCAGTGGCCCGACCTGCCAGCCCGCATTCCCGCTGATCTCTGGCCCGGCCTGTTCGCCAGCTGCTATGCCGCCCACGACGCCAATTCCACCGGCTGCGTGCTGGCCGCGGTCGACTTGCCTTCATTCAAGGCGCTCTGGCCGGACTTCCAGCGCCAGTTCACCGACGCGCGCGCCGAGGCGGCGGGCCTGGTGCTGGCCGGCTACCGCATCGACAAGGAGAGGTCGCCCTGCTACTACGGCAGCACACAGTCCGATACCGCCGCCAAGCTGGCGTTCCTGCGCGCGAACGGCGTCACGGCCCCGGTCTACGGCCTGCGTTCCGCGCGCGAGGACAAGCCCCGCGACCCGTCGTTGGCCGCCATGCTGGCCGCCTTTTCGCCGAAGCAGCCCGCCAAGCCCGCGCTGGTACACGTTGCGCCCGACTGCAGCCTCGCGCTGGACGACCGCTGGTGGGAAGCGCTGGTCAAGGCCCGCAGCGTGGGCTGGGGCATTCCGCCGACGGCGGTCGAGGTGGTCGCGGTGCCCGGCATCGCCGACTGCGGCCTGCTCCTCACGGGCGACCAGTACGCCGACGATCCCCGATTCAGCGACAGCTTCGAGGACGGCCCCTATCTCGACCCACGCCCGCCGCGTTGCGCCGACGCGCCCGACGACGGCGAGATCCGGATCATGACGAGCGACGGCGTCCGCAAGCTGAAGCTCGGCGTCGAAACGCGCGGCATGCTGACCCGCCTGCGCCAGGTGCGCGACGTGCGCACCGGCAAGCGCTACCTGCTCGACTCGGGCGAGCAAGGGCCTCTGTGCAACAGGACGGACGAGTTGCCGACCGCCCACGAATGGCAAACAGGCAAGGACGGGCCCACGCTGGCGCATAGCCGCGACGATGCCCTGGTCACGCGACTGCTGCGCCAGGAATGCCGCGAGGCTGAGGACGGCCAGGGCGTCAGCTGTCCGAGCGTGGATGAGCCCGTGGACGCCGACGCCAGGCGCAGGCCCCTGCTCGGACGCCTGCGCGCAGGCGACCAGGTGGATCTGCACGAATTGCTGGACATCCTGCGCTGGAGGAAAGGCGCCGCCGCATCGCCCTGTCGTTCGCCAACGCCGATCAACTGGAGGCGGCGCTGCACGCCGGCCCATACGACGTGCCGGATTCGCTGACG
>JACMOG010000642.1 GCA_014378125.1 Vitreoscilla sp.
GCTCAGACCATCTACGGCGCGGGCAACGACCTGCTCAACCTGATCAACGACATCCTCGACCTGTCCAAGGTGGAAGCGGGCCGCCTCGACCTGCAGCCGCAGTTCGTGTCCGTCAACCGCCTGGTGGAGTCGTTGCAGCGCGTGTTCACGCCGCTGGCCAACGAGAAGAAGCTGCAGTTCGAGCTGCGGGTGGAGCCCGACGCGCCCGCGTCGATGGTCACCGACAACCAGCGCGTCGAACAGATCCTGAAGAACCTGCTGTCCAACGCGATCAAGTTCACCGAGACGGGCAGCGTCACGATCACGGTGCAGTCGCGCCCCGACGACCGCGTGGCCTTCGCCGTGAAGGACTCGGGCATCGGCATCCCCGAAGGCCAGCAGGACGTCATCTTCGAGGCCTTCCGCCAGGCCGACGGCACCATCAACCGCCGCTACGGCGGCACGGGGCTGGGCCTGTCGATCTCGCGCGAGCTGGCGCGCCTGCTGGGCGGCACCATTTCGGTGGAGAGCGCCGCCGGCAAGGGCAGCACGTTCACGCTGACGCTGCCGGCCAAGTGGACCGACGTGCCCGAACCGGCCGCCGACACGCCCCTGCGCGAGTCCTCCGCGCGCGCGCTGGCCTCCGCGCCCGCGAGCGTGCGCTCGTTCGCGCCCGCCAGCGTGACGCGCGCCCCCGCGCCGGCGGCCCGCGTGGCACCCGCGCCCGCCGGCTTCTCCGACGACCGCGACGCCCCCGCCACCGACAAGAGCCGCGTGCTGCTGGTGGTGGAGGACGACGAGACCTTCGCCGGCGTGCTCTACAACCTGGCCCACGAGATGCGCTACCGCTGCCTGGTGGCCACCACCGCCGGCGAGGCGCTGGAGCTCGCCACCACCTTCCTGCCCAGCGCCATCCTGCTGGACGTACGCCTGCCCGACGACTCGGGCCTGAGCGTGCTGCAGTTCCTCAAGGACGATCCGCGCACCCGCCACATCCCGGTGCACATCGTGGCCGGCGAGGATTTCTCCGAGATCGCGTTGCACATGGGCGCCATCGGCTTCGCCGTGAAGCCCACCACGCGCGACGAGCTCAAGGACATCTTCCAGCGCCTGGAGGACAAGGGCGCCAAGAAGGTCAAGGGCGTGCTGGTGGTGGAGGACGACGCGCGCCAGCGCGACAGCGTGGTGCACCTGATCAAGGAAGACGACATCGAGATCGCCGCCGTGGCCACCGGCGCGGAGGCGCTGGAGCTGCTCAAGGCCACCGTCTACGACTGCATGATCATCGACCTGAAGCTGCCCGACATGGACGGCAGCGAGCTGCTGGAGCGCATGACCATCGAGGACATCTGCTCGTT
This sequence comes from Vitreoscilla sp., assembly GCA_014378125.1. Next base: position 1,338 of record JACMOG010000642.1, read on the forward strand.
CCCGCCGGTGATCGTCTACACGGGACGCAACCTTACGCGCGAGGAAGAGACGCGCCTGAACAAGTACTCGCGCTCCATCATCATCAAGGGCGCGCGCTCGCCGGAGCGCCTGCTCGACGAGGTGACGCTGTTCCTTCATACGGTGGAATCGAAGCTGTCGGCCGAGCGCCAGACCATGCTGCGCACCGCGCGCAACCGAGAGAAGGTGTTCGAAGGCCGCAAGGTGCTGCTGGTGGACGACGACGTGCGCAACATCTTCGCCCTGGCCAGCGCGCTGGAGCAGAAGGGCATGCAGGTTGAGATCGGCCGCAACGGCTTCGAGGCGCTGTCCAAGCTGGCCGAGGTGCCCGACATCGACCTCGTGCTGATGGACGTGATGATGCCGGGCATGGACGGCCTGGAGGCCACGCGCCGCATCCGCGCCAACCCGAAGTTCGCGCAGCTGCCGGTGATCGCGGTCACCGCCAAAGCCATGAAGGACGACCAGGAGCAGTGCCGCCGCGCCGGCGCCAACGACTACCTGGCCAAGCCGATCGACCTCGATCGCCTGTTCTCGCTGATGCGGGTATGGATGCCCAGCATGGAGCGCCTCTGAACGAGGCAGCGGCCAGGCCTCTTCGTCGAGGGGGCTGGCCCCGTCCTTGCCTGTAGCCTGCATCCCGCGTCCACCGTCTGTCTCCAATGCCTCCCCACACCGCCGCCGACATCGAAATGCGCCTGTTGCTGGAGGCCGTGTACGCGAAGTACAGCCACGACTTCCGCGACTATTCCGGCGCCTCGGTCAAGCGGCGGGTGCAGCACGCGTTGCTGCAGTTCGACTGCTCGACGATCTCCGAGCTGCAGTCGAAGGTGCTGCACGACCCGAAGGTGTTCCAGCAGTTGCTGGAGATCCTCACCATCCCGTTCACCGAGATGTTCCGCGACCCGAGCTACTGGCTGGCGCTGCGCCAGCAAGTGGTGCCGCTGCTGCGCACCTACCCGTCGCTGAAGGTGTGGGTGGCCGGCTGCGCCACCGGCGAGGAGGTGTTCTCGCTGGCCATCCTGCTGCAGGAAGAGGGACTGCTGGAACGCACGCTGATCTACGCCACCGACATCAACCCGGTGGTGCTGGAGAAGGCGCGCCAGGGCATCTTCCCCATCGCCGCGGTGCGCCAGCACACGGCCAACTACCAGGCGTCCGGCGGCAAGCGCGCGTTCTCCGACTACTACAGCGCGGCCTACAACTCGGCGCGCTTCGATCCCGACCTGGTGCGCAACGTCACGTTCGCCGACCACAGCCTGGCTACCGACACGGTGTTCTCCGAGACGCATCTCATCTCGTGCCGCAACGTGCTGATCTACTTCAACAAGGCGCTGCAGAACCGCGCGTTCGGGCTGTTCCACGAGTCGCTGTGCCACCGCGGCTTCCTGGGGCTGGGCAGCAAGGAGAGTCTCGATTTCTCCACCTTTGCCGACCGCTTCGAGCCGGTCAGCAAGCGCGACCGAATCTTCCGCAAGGCATGAGCGTCGAACCCCACGCCGTCGACGCCGCCGCGATGCGCCGCATCGAGGCGGTGGTCATCGGTGCGTCCGCGGGCGGCTTCGAGGCCCTGCTGGCCGTGCTCAAGGGCCTGCCCGCCACTTATCCGATGCCCTTGGTGGTGGTGCTGCACTTGCCCGAGAACCACGAAAGCCGGCTCGCCGAGCTGTTCGGCCTTCGGTTGCCGCTGAAGGCGCGCGAGGCCCGCGATAAAGAGTCGCTGGCGGCCGGCACGGTGTACTTCGCGCCCTCGGGCTACCACCTGTCCATCGAGAGCGACCGCAGCTTCTCGCTCAGTTGCGAGGATCGCGTGAGCTACGCTCGGCCATCCATCGACGTCCTGTTCGCGACGGCGACCGACGCCTACGGCAAGTCCCTGGCGGGTATCCTCCTGACCGGGGCAAACTACGACGGCGCCGCCGGCCTCGCGGGCATGCGGGTTGCTGGAGCACTCACCATCGTGCAGGATCCGGCAACCGCCGAGGTGTCGACCATGCCCGAGGCTGCCCTGCGCCGAATGACGCCCGACCTGATCCTTCCCCTCGCCGAGATCAATTCCCTGCTGCACAGGCTGGGACAACCGAAATGACGATAGACACTGGCATCAAGCTCCTGATCGTCGACGATCTCCCCGAGAACCTGCTGGCACTGGAAGCGTCGATCCGCGACGACAACTACAGCATCCACCAGGCGTCCTCCGGCGAGCAGGCGCTGGCGCTGCTGCTCGAGCACGAGTTCGCGCTGGCCATCCTCGACGTGCAGATGCCGGGCATGAACGGCTTCGAGCTGGCCGAGCTCATTCGCGGCATGGCGCGCACCAAGCACCTGCCCATCGTGTTCGTGAGCGCGGCGGGCAAGGAGCTCGACTACGCGTTCAAGGGCTACGAGAACGGCGCGGTCGACTTCCTCTACAAGCCGCTCGACGCCTACGCGGTCAAGAGCA
>JACMOG010000643.1 GCA_014378125.1 Vitreoscilla sp.
AGGGATTCCCCGCTGAATCGACGCCGGGCGCTGGCCCGGGCGGGCGCCGCGGCCGGCGCGGTGGCGCTGCCCGCGCGTGCCGACGCGGCGGAGCTGCGCATCGGCTACCAGAAGTCGTCCGTCAACCTGATGGTGGTGCGCGAGCGCAAGCTGCTGGACGCGCGCCTGCCGGGCACGCGCCTGAAGTGGGTGGAGTTTCCGGCGGGCCCGCAGATCCTCGAGGCGCTGGCGGTCGACAGCCTCGACTTCGGCTTCACCGGCGACACGCCGCCGGTGTTCGCCCAGGCCGCTGGCAAGGACATCTGGTACGCCGGCCTCGAGCCGCCCAAGCCCACAAGCTCCGCCATCCTGGTGCCGGCCGAATCGCCCATCCACACGCTGGCCGACCTGAAGGGCAAGCGCGTCGGCTTCCAGAAGGGCTCCAGCGCGCACTTCCTTGTGGTGCGCGGCGTGGAGAAGGGCGGCCTGCAGTGGTCGGACATCACGCCCGTCACCCTCACGCCGTCCGACGGCCGCGCCGCGTTCGAGCGCGGCGCGCTCGACGCCTGGGGCATCTGGGATCCGTACTACGCGGCCGCCGAGATCGACGGCCGGGCGCGCGTGCTGTCCACCGGCGTGGGCCTCACCAGCAACAACAGCTACTACCTGGCCTCGCGCGCGCTCACGCGGGACGCCCGCACGCTCAAGGCCCTCTTCGACTCGCTGAGCGAGGCCGACGCCTGGGTCAAGGGCAATCGCACCGAGACCGCGCACTTCCTGTCGGTGGCCAGCGGGCTGCCGCTGTCCACCACGATCCGCTTCATCGAGCGCCGCACCGCGGGACCGATCACGCGGCTGAAGGACGCCGATATCGCCGACCAGCAGCGCGTGGCCGACACGTTCACGCGCCTCGGCCTCATCCCCAAGCCCATCCGCGTCGCCGAAGTGGTGTGGAAAGCGTAGACACCTTTTCGTCCGTCAACGAAAGCATCCCATGAAGATCCTCTGGTTCATCCCCACCCACGGCGACTCGCGCTACCTCGGCACCTCCCACGGCGCGCGCCAGACCGACCTCGACTACTTCAAGCAGGTGGCCATCGCCGCCGACACCCTCGGCTACGAAGGCGTGCTGCTGCCCACGGGCCGTTCGTGCGAGGACTCGTGGATGGTCGCGGCCAGCCTGGTCGACGTCACCAAGCGCCTGAAGTTCCTCGTCGCGCTGCGTCCCGGCATCATCCAGCCGGTGCAGACGGCGCGCATGGCCGCCACGCTCGACCGCCTGTCCGGTGGCCGCGTGCTGGTGAACCTGGTCACGGGGGGCGATCCGGATGAACTGGCCGGCGATGGCCTGCACCTGAGCCACGAGGAGCGCTATGAGGTCTCCAGCGAGTTCGTCACCATCTGGCGCGAGGTGCTTGAGGCCAGCCACCGCAACGAGGCGATCGACTTCAACGGCAAGCACCTGAAGGTCAAGGGCGCCAAGGTGATCTACCCGCCGGTCACCCAGCCCTATCCGCCGCTGTTCTTCGGCGGCTCGTCGGGCCCCGCGCACGACCTCGCAGCGGCGCAATGCGACACCTACCTCACCTGGGGCGAGCCGCCGGCGGCGGTTGCCGAGAAGGTGCGCGACGTGGGCGGCCGGGCCGAGAAACTGGGCCGCAAGCTGGAGTTCGGCATTCGCCTGCACGTGATCGTGCGCGAGACCGAGGACGAGGCCTGGGCCGCCGCGGGCAAGCTCATCTCGCACCTGGACGACGACATCGTGGCCGCGGCGCAGAAGAAATTCGCGGCGATGGACTCCATCGGCCAGCGCCGCATGGCCGCACTGCACGGCGGAAAGTTCGACAAGACGAACCCGCGCGCGGGCCTCGAGGTGTCGCCCAACCTGTGGGCCGGCGTGGGCCTGGTGCGCGGCGGCGCCGGCACCGCGCTGGTGGGCAGCCCGCAACAGGTGGCCGACCGCATCCAGGAGTACGCCGACATCGGCATGGACTACTTCATCCTCTCGGGCTATCCGCACCTGGAGGGGGCCTACCGCTTCGCCGAGCTCGTGTTCCCGCTGTTGCCGCTGGCCACGCGCGAGAAGCTGACGAAGGGCCCGACGCTGACGGGTCCGTTCGGCGAGATCGTGGCCAACGACATTCGCCCGAAAGCGTTGGCGCCCACGCTCCCTCCGGTCGCTTCCCGAGAGCTTGAAGGAAATACGCCGTGACTGCACGCCGGCAACTGCACGGCGTCGCCCCCTGGATCGTGCCGCTGCTGGTGATCGCCGGCTGGGAACTCGCGTCGCGCACGGGCTGGCTGTCCTCGCGCATCCTGCCCGAGCCGTTCGCCGTGGCGCAGGCGGCGTGGAACCTGCTGAAGTCGGGCGAGCTGGCGCGCGACGTGGCCATCAGCACCGGCCGCGCCGTGGCCGGCCTGGCCATCGGCGGCGGGCTGGGCCTGGTGCTGGGGCTGCTCACCGGCACCTTCCGCGCGGCCGAGACGCTGCTGGACACCACGCTGCAGATGGTGCGCAACGTGCCGCCGCTGGCGCTGATCCCGCTGGTCATCCTGTGGTTCGGCATCGACGAGTCCGCCAAGTTGTTCCTGGTGGCGATCGGCGTGTTCTTCCCCATCTACCTCAATACGTACCACGGCATCAAGTCGGTGGACGCCGGCCTGGTGGAGATGGCGCGCAGCTACGGGCTGAAGGGCTGGCCGCTGTACCGCGAGGTGATCCTGCCGGGCGCGCTGCCGTCCATCCTCGTGGGCCTGCGCTTCTCGCTGGGCCTCATGTGGGTGCTGCTGATCGTGGCCGAGACCCTCTCCGCGCAGTCGGGCATCGGCTACATGACCATGAACGCCCGCGAGTTCCTGCAGACCGACGTGGTGCTGGTGGGCGTGCTGCTGTATGCGCTGCTGGGCAAGCTGGCCGACCTCGTCGCCCGTGGCCTGGAACGCCGCTTCCTGCGCTGGAATCCCGCGTATGCCGCCCAGCCCGCCTGACCGAACGGAGAACGACCCCATGCAACGCGACTGGACCATCCCGCCTTCCACCGGCCTCGGCGTACGCCTCGACGCGCTGGGCAAGCGCTTCGGCGAGCGCACGGTGCTGCATGACATCACGCTGGACGTGGCGCCCGGCGAGTTCGTCGCCGTCGTCGGCCGCAGCGGCTGCGGCAAGAGCACGCTGCTGCGCCTGCTGGCCGGGCTCGAGACGCCCACGTCCGGCGCGCTGAGCCTGGGCGACGCGGCGCGCGACGACGTGCGCATCATGTTCCAGGAGGCGCGCCTGCTGCCCTGGCGCACGGTGCTGCAGAACGTGCAGCTGGGCCTCGCGGGCCGCGACGCGTCCACCCGCGCGCGTGGCGCGCTCGCGCAGGTGGGCCTGGCCGATCGCGCCGGCGACTGGCCCGCGGTGTTGTCCGGGGGGCAACGTCAACGGGTGGCGCTGGCCCGCGCGTTGGTCCACCGTCCGCGCCTGCTGCTGCTGGACGAGCCGCTGGGCGCGCTGGACGCGCTCACCCGCATCGAGATGCAACGCCTGATCGAGTCGGTGTGGCGCGAGCTGCGCTTCACCGCCGTGCTGGTGACGCACGACGTGGCCGAGGCCGTGGCGCTGGCCGACCGCGTGCTGCTGGTGGAGGATGGCCGCGTCACGCTCGACGAGCGTGTGGCCTTGTCGCGGCCGCGCACGCACGGGTCGCCGGCGTTCGCGGAGCTGGAAGGTCGCGTGCTGTCGCGCGTGCTGGACGAGCCGCCGCGAGAGGGCGTGCGCCTGGCCGCCTGAGCGTCCGAACCTCGCCGGCCCCAAGCCCCGTCATCCTGCGCGAAGTCGCAGGATCCACGCCAGGAGGCACGTCGGCTACGCCACCGCCACCACCGGCGGAATGTGCTTCGTCTGCGCCACCTGCACGAACTGCGTGATCTGCGCCGCCTGCGCCACGAAGCTGTGCTGCGTCTCGGCGTGCGTCTCCACGCGGCCGAAGGTCTCGGGCGTCGTGGGATGTTCCATGGACTGCCGCATCGACACCGGCTCGTAGGAGTCGGTGCCCACGTGCAGCTCGTGCGTGCGGAAGTCGACGCGCGGATCCTTCTGCATCACGTGGCCGTCGAGGGCAAGCGACTGCCGCTGGACGGCGGTGGTGCGCTCCACCGGCTGGTATTGCACGGTCTCCTTGGGCACCTCCCTGGTCTGGGTGAGCGTGGTGCGATGGTCGTCGCTGTCCTCGCGCCAGATGTTCTCGGCGTTGTCGTCGCGCTCGTCGTCGTGCTTCGTGGAAGTCTGCGCCTGCTCGCCGGCGCTGACGCTGCCAATGCTGCCCACCACCTTGGCGCTGAGCTGGGCGTACTCCGATTGCAAGGCCTGGCGGTCGGCATCGCTCAACGTGCCCGCGGCCGACGCCATCGCGATGCTGCGCAGCATGTCGAGCGCGGCCGGCAGGCTGTTCATCGCCCCGGCCATGGCCACCGTCGACAGGTTGTTCATCGGATCGGGCACCACCATCGCCGCCTGGCGCGTGGCGACCGCCGTGGCGGCGGCGTCGGCCACGTGGGTCTCGTGCTCGTTGGCGATGCGTATCTCGGTGCGGGACGCCGTGCGCGCCGACGCCTCCACCGTCGCCGCCTTGGCGGTGTTGGTGCTGGCGTTGGACAACGGCGTGGGGACGGGCGTGCTGGATGTCAACATGGCGGATCCTGAAGAAAAGCCGGCACGTTTCCCGTCTCTTCCGATGATCGGCCCACGGAAATCCGTGGTATTCGGGGAGCGCGCTTGTTCGGCTCTTCGGCCGGGCGCCGGGGAACTTGAGGCGAGCAGCGAAATAAACCTGCTTCTCGCCGATCAGCTTCGCCCGCATCTAATCCCGCATCCTGGGCCGCATTTGATGCCGAATTCAACTATTAAAATAGACTCGCTATGCAATAGCGCACATGGCAACGCAATCCATTGCGCATTACGACGACCCCGCACAGTTCGAGCCCCTGATGCCGTCGGAGGCGGTGTCGCGTCCGCTCTACGAGAAGGCAAGCGACCTGATGCTGGGAGGCAAGTCCCTGGCCGGGCTGGCCATGGCACACCCGCGCAGCGAGATTCGCGCGCTCCTGCGCAGCATGAACTCTTACTGCACGAACCTCATGGAGGGCGAGCACACCCGCCCATCCGAGATCGAGGAGGCCTTGCACGCGGACTTCTCCGGCAACGCGAATCTGGCGCGGCGCCAGCGCCTGGCCGTGTCGCACATTCAGACTGAACAGGAGTGCGAGGCTTCCATCGACCGCATGCGCGAGCGCGGAGAAGACGCGACCCGTTGGCTGTACTCCACCGAGGCGCTCGAATGGCTTCATGACCGCCTCTTCAGCGGACTGAGCACGGATGAACTCACGCAGAGCGACGGCGCCGTCATGCCGCCCGGCCCACTCCGCACGCGACACGTGGCCGTCGGCGTGCACCACCCTCCGGTTGCGACGTCCCTGCCGGCCTTCCTCGACCGCTGGTCGTCCTTCTACGGCGGCATGCGCCGTGGCGACGTCGCCGTGGCCGGCCTGGCGGCGTCCCATCATCGCCTTGCCTGGATTCACCCGTTTCAGGACGGCAACGGCAGAGTCGCGCGCCTGCACACGCACCTGGTGCTGCACTCGATGGGCATCACCGGCGGTCTCTGGTCGCCGCTGCGCGGTTTCGCGCGAACCGAAGACAAGTACAAGGCGCTCCTGCACGGCGCTGACAACCATCGCGCGGGCGACCTGGACGGCCGGGGAAACCTCACGCAGAAGGGCCTTCTCGCGTGGATGGACTACGTCCTCGATGTCTGCCTCGACCAGGTCGATTTCATGGGCAAGCAGCTTGATATCCAGGGCATGAGCGACCGCATCGCCGCCGCCCTGACCTTCGACGAGACCACGGCGAAGACGGGCGTGCGGACCGAGGCGCTGCGACCGCTGCACTACTTGTTCGCCACGCAGGCAGCGCTCACGCGTGCGGAGTTCCGCACCATGACCGGTCTCGGCGACCGGGTGGCCACGACGACGTTGTCCGCGCTCATCCACCAGGGTTACCTGGCCACTGACTCGGCCTACGGGCTCGTGCGCTTTGCCGTTCCTCGGCACGCGCTGCGGTTCTATTTCCCGGCGTTGTGGCCGGAGGCCGAGAAGGACGCGGCGCTCGTCGAAGGCGCCCGCCACGGGGATGCACCGGTGCCGCACCGCGCGAAGCGTCGCTCGTAGCGTCGCGGCTTCGACTCGGCAAGCATGCGCGTCAGCCTCCCCCGCGGCGAGCAGCGTATTCAATGGCTTCGGCCCGCGCGACAAACTGCATGACCCCTCGAACGCCTTCGGGCGTCAAGAGGAGGTGGTCGGCGAGCGCGAGCTCCGGTATCGGCATGCCGTCCTGCCGTTCTTCGAGATAGCGTTTCAGCTCCGCTACCGCAAGAGCAAGCTGTCTGGGCTGGACGGGAGCGGTCCGTCCTGTGGAGAACAAATTGTCCCATCGACAAACGATCGCACAGGCTTCGCCGATATCCATGTGGCCTCCTCTTGGTGCGCAAACTGTGCCATGAACGGGGGGTCACGGCGATTGGTGCGAATCCGGACGCTACGACGCCGCCGCAGATCGGCCCATTGGCGCGGTTCGATGGATATGGCTTTTCCTTCGTTGGCTTCACACATCCAGCGTCTTACGCTGGCAGCCATGAACTCGCTCCACACCCCCTTCGACGGCAGTGCCCGCGCCGCGTCGCGTCCCCGCCTCGTGATCGTGCCGGGCCTGCATGGCAGCGGTGCCGGGCACTGGCAGACCTGGCTGCATGGCCAGGTGGCCGGGGCGGTGCGGGTGGAGCAGGACGACTGGGGCGACCCCGACCTCGAGCGCTGGAGCGCTCGCGTGGCCGACACCGTGGCGGCGCTGGGCCCGGGCCCGCACGTGATCGTCGCCCACAGCTTCGGCTGCCTCGCCACCGTGCGCGCCACGCTGGGCCGCCCTTGGCTGGACGTGGCGCAGCTGCTGCTGGTGGCGCCCGCGGAGCCCGGCCGCTTCGGCGTGGCGCATGCGCTGCCGCAGGCCCGGCTGGGCCTGCCCAGTTGCGTGGTGGGCAGCGAGACCGACCCGTGGATGTCGGCTGCCCGGGCGCACGCTTGGGCGCTGCGCTGGGGCAGCGACTGGATCAACCTGGGCGACGCCGGCCACGTCAACGTCGCCTCGGGCCACGGCGCATTGCCGCTCGCCCGCGAGTGGGCCGCCGGCGCGCTCAACCGGCTCGACGCCCGACCGTGGCGCGTCGCCGCGTAGGCGCCGGCGCCATGCCGCGCGACGCGGCATCATGTGAGGATGCGCGCCCTCGCCCTCCTCACCGAAGAGCTGGAATCCCGCCCCGGCGACGCCGACCGGGTGGACGCGCTCGCGCGCCACCTGCGCGCGGTAGGTCGTGACGCGGGCGCGCTCGCGGGCGAGTGGCTGGTGGCGGACGCCGGCGTGCGTCCCGCGCGTCCGCCGAAGCTGACCCAGGCGGCGCTGGCCGAGGCGGCGCGCGCGTTGGCCGTGGCGCAGGGGACGGCGCCATGGCTGTTCGACGTGGGCCGCGCCGAGAGCGGCGAGGCGGCGGAGGCGATCGCGCTGCTGCTGCCGTGGCCGGGGGGCCCGCCGGGGCC
>JACMOG010000644.1 GCA_014378125.1 Vitreoscilla sp.
GGCACGCTGGTGACCGAGGAATACCTGATGGCGCTCGAGCGCAAGCACTTCTGCGGCCTGCTCGAGAACCCGAAGACCCAGGAGCGAATCATGGGCATGCTCCAGACCGGCAAGCCGGTTCGCACCTGATCGGACGAACGACATGACCAAGCAACTTTCCGACGCCTATATCGTCGCCGCCACCCGCGCGCCCATCGGCAAGTCCGGCCGCGGCATGTTCCGCAACACACGCCCCGACGACCTGCTGGTCGCGGTCATCCAGGCCGCGCTGGCCCAGGTGCCCACGCTGGACCCGGCGGCCATCGAGGACGCCATCGTCGGCTGCGCGATGCCCGAGGGCGAGCAAGGCCTCAACTTCGCCCGCACCAGCGTGCTGCTGGCCGGCCTGCCAAACAGCGTGGGCGGCATCACGGTGAACCGCTTCTGCGCGTCCGGCCTGTCGGCGGTGCAGATGGCGGCCGACCGCATCCGCGTCGGCGAAGCCGACGTGATGATCGCCGCCGGCGCCGAGAGCATGAGCATGGTGCCGATGAGCGGCAACAAGCCGTCGTTCAACCCGCACGTGTTCGACAAGGACGAGAACATCGGCATCGCGTACGGCATGGGCCTGACCGCCGAGAAGGTCGCCGAGAAGTGGAAGGTCTCGCGCGAGGCGCAGGATGCGTTCGCGCTGGCCTCGCACCAGAAGGCGCTCAAGGCCATCGCCGACGGCCAGTTCAAGGACGAGATCACGCCGGTCGAGGTGTTCACCCGCACGCCCGACCTGGCCACGGGCGAGATCACCGTCACCAGCCGCATGGTCGACACCGACGAGGGCCCGCGTCCCGACACGTCGCTCGAAGGCCTGGCCAGGCTGAAGGCCGTGTTCGCCGCCAAGGGCAGCGTCACCGCCGGCAACAGCTCGCAGACCAGCGACGGCGCCGGCTGCCTGATCCTGTGCAGCGAGAAGGCCCTGAAGCAGTTCGGCCTGACGCCGCTGGCGCGTTTCGTGAGCTTCGCGGCTAAGGGCGTGCCGCCCGAGATCATGGGCATCGGCCCCATCGAGGCGATTCCCGCGGCGCTCAAGTCGGCTGGTCTCAACATCTCGCAACTCGACTGGATCGAGCTGAACGAGGCGTTCGCCGCGCAGGCGCTGGCCGTCATCGAGACGGTCGGCCTCGACGCCACCAAGGTGAACCCGATGGGCGGCGCGATCGCGCTGGGCCACCCGCTGGGCGCCACCGGCGCGATCCGCTCGGCCACCGTGGTGCATGCGCTGCGCCGCAACAACCTGAAGTACGGCATGGTCACCATGTGCGTCGGCACCGGCCAGGGCGCGGCAGGCATCTTCGAACGGCTCTGATCGCCATGACCATCCGTACCGTCAACACCAACGGCGTCGCCGTCATCGAGATCGCGCGTCCCGAGAAGAAGAACGCGCTCACGCAGGCGATGTACACCGCGATGCGCGACGCGATCGTGGCGGCCGATGCCGACACCACGATCCGCGCCGTGCTCATCACCGGCCAGCCGGGTATCTTCACCTCGGGCAACGACCTCGAGGACTTCATGCAGCGCCCGCCGCAGGGCGAGGACTCGCCGGTGTTCCAGTTCATGAAGGCGCTGTCCGAGTGCGGCAAGCCCGTGGTGGCGGCCGTCACCGGCGGCGCCATCGGCATCGGCACGACGATGCTGCTGCACTGCGACCTGGCCTACGTGAGCGACGAGGCGCGCCTGGCGATGCCGTTCGTCACGCTGGGCCTGGTGCCCGAGTACGCGTCGAGCCTGCTCATCCCCCAACGCGTGGGCCACGCCAAGGCCACCGAGCTGCTGCTGCTGGGCGAGCCCTTCAACGGCCAGACGGCCGTGGAACTGGGCATCGCCAACGCGGTGCTGCCCGCCACCGAGGTGGTGAACCATGCGCGCCGCATGGCCGAGCGCTTCAACGCGCTGCCGCCGGGCGCCGTGCGCGAGACCAAGGCGCTGATGCGCCGCGGGCAGAAGGCGCTGGTGGCCGAAACCATCGATGCCGAGGCCGAGATCTTCGGCATGCGCCTGCGCAGCCCCGAGGCGATGGAGGCGTTCCAGGCCTTCTTCCAGAAGCGCAAACCCGACTTCTCGAAGTTCTGAGAAGTCCGCGTGCGCCCATGAGCTCCGAACTGACGCTGCCGCCCCACGACGGCGCGTCGGCCGTGCCCATGGCGGTGCCGTTCCGCGCGGCGACGCTGGCACTCAAGCTCGCGTTGATGCCCGTGCTGCTCGCACAAGCCCGGCAGGTGCGCGCCACCGCGCTCAAGCTGCCCGAGGCCGCCGGCGAACGCCACGGCGTGGCGGGCGTGGGGCGCGTGGCGCTACGCGTGCTGATCGTGGGCGACTCGTCGGCCGCCGGCGTGGGCGTGGGCACGCAGGACGAGGCCTTCGCCGGGCAACTGGCGCAGGCGCTGTCCGAGCGCACCGGCGCCGCCGTGGGCTGGCAACTGGTGGCCACCAGCGGGCATACCGCGCGCGACGCGGCGCGCGCGCTCGCGCTCGCCACGCTGGCGCCGGCCGACCTGCTGGTCACCGCGCTGGGCGTCAACGACGTGGTGGGGCAGACGCGTGCCGCGCAGTTCCTGGCCGCGCTCGACGAGATCCACGCGCTCGCGGTCACGCGCGCGCAGGTGACCCACACCTGGCAC
>JACMOG010000645.1 GCA_014378125.1 Vitreoscilla sp.
ATCCGGCCGTCCAGGCCGGATTCAAGGCGCACGTGCGGAGTCGAGCCAAGTGCATGCCAATCGCTCCGCAGCGCGGGCACCCGACCCGCGCGAAGCGTCCCACCCCTCACTTCAAACCCAAGCGTCCCACCCTCACTTCAACAGAAACGAAGCGTTCAACCCTGGCCACGTTCTGCAAACATGACAGCACCGAGACCGCCCCACGAGGGTAACCGCTCGCCCGCCAGGCCGCGCCCCCGCTGGCGCCTCGGGACAATCCCTGTCCTCGCACGCCGATTGCCCAACCATGTCCACCCAGCTCGACCGGAGGACACCGAATGGACGCACCGCGACTCAGTCGCCGCCGCCTGCTCACCGCAGGCGCCGTCATCACCGCCGTGCCCGTGGCCACGGCCGCCGCCGCGGCCCTGGGCGGCGCCGACGTTCCCTTCAAGGAAGGCCTGGCCAACGCGCCCGCGTCGGTGGACACCGGCACCCAATGGACGTGGTTCACCGAGCCCGAGGCCGCGTTCATCAACGCCGCCGTCGCCCGCCTGATCCCGGCCGACGAGCTCGGGCCCGGCGCCGTCGAGGCCGGCGTGCCCACCTTCATCGATCGCCAGCTCGCCGGCCCCTACGGCCGCGGCGAGCGCTGGTACATGCAGGGGCCGTGGAGCCCCGGCCTGCCCACGCAGGGCTACCAGACGCGGCTCACGCCGGCCGGCCTGTATCGCGCGGGCATCAAGGCGATCGATGCGGCAGTCGTGCGCGAGTCCCGCGGCGCCAGCTTCGCGCGCCTCGCGGCCGCCGACCAGGACGCGTTCCTGCAGCGCCTGGAAAAAGGCGATGTCGCGCTCGACGGCCTCGACGCCAAGAGTTTCTTCGCGCAGCTGCTGCAGAACACGCTCGAAGGCTTCTGGAGCGACCCGATCTACGGCGGCAACCGCGACCTGGCCGGCTGGAAGCTCATCGGCTTTCCCGGCGCCCGCTACGACAACTCCCCGTACGTGGCGCAGCACGGGCAGGCGTACCCGCTGCCGCCCGTCGGCCTCAAGGGCCGCGTCGAATGGATCCGGAGCTGACATGGCGAAGAAGCTTCCCTCGGTCGACGCGCTGATGATCGGCTTCGGCTGGACCGGCGCGATCATGGCGCAGGAACTCACCGATGCCGGCCTCGACGTGCTGGCGCTCGAACGCGGCGCCTGGGGCGACACGTCGCGCGAGTTCGCCACCACCTTCGCGCAGGACGAGCTGCGCTACTTCTGGCGCCACGACCTGTTCCAGACCACGGCGCACGACACCCAGACGATCCGCAACGACGCCAGCCAGGTGGCGCTGCCCATGCGCAAGCTCGGCTCGTACCTGCCCGGCACCAACGTGGGCGGCGCCGGCGTGCACTGGAACGGCCAGACCTGGCGCTTCCTGCCGTCGGACTTCCTGGCGCGCAGCCACAACCTGCAGCGTTACGGCGCGGCGGCGCTGCCGGACGACATGACCATCCAGGACTGGGGCGTCACCTACGACGACCTCGAGCGGCACTACGAACGCTTCGAGCGCCTGTGCGGCATCAGCGGCAAGGCCGGCAACATCAAGGGGCAGATCCAGGCGGGCGGCAATCCATTCGAGGGCCCGCGCTCCAGCGAATATCCGAACCCGCCGATGGCGATGAGCTATCCGCCCACGCTGTTCGCCGAGGCTGCCAAGGGACTCGGATTCCACCCGTTCCCGCAGCCGTCGGCCAACATGTCGCAGGCCTACGTGAACCCGCTGGGCGTGCGCCTGGAGGCCTGCACGTATTGCGGCTTCTGCGAGAAGTTCGCCTGCGGCAACTACTCGAAGGCCAGCGCGCAGACCACCATCCTGCCGGTGCTGATGAAGAAGCCCAACTTCAAGCTGCGCACCGAGTGCGAGGTGACGAAGATCAACCTGGACGCCAGCGGCAAGCGCGCCGTCAGCGTCACCTATGTCGACGCCACCGGCGAGGAGTTCGAACAGCCCGCCGACCTGATCGTGCTGTGCTCCTACATCCTGAACAACGTGCGCCTGATGCTGCTGTCGGGCATCGGCCAGCCCTACAACCCGCAGACGGGCCAGGGCGTGATCGGCAAGAACTACGCCTACCAGATCACCTCGTCGGTCAACCTGTTCTTCGACGACAAGATCCTCAACCCGTTCATCGGCGCCGGCGCGCACGGCATGCTGGTGGACGAGTGGAACGGCGACAACTTCGACCACACGGGCCTGGGCTTCATCGGCGGCGGCTTCGTGGGCGTGGTGCAGACCGGCGCGCGTCCGATCGAGACGCATCCGGTTCCCGAGGGCACGCCCAACTGGGGCGGCGCGTTCAAGAAGGCGGTCGCGGCCAACTACCTGAAGTCCATGAGCATCGCCACGCACGGCGCGGTGATGAGCCATCGCGGCAACTACCTCGACCTCGATCCCACGTACCGCGACGTCTACGGCCGGCCGCTGCTGCGCATGACCTTCGACTACACCGACAACGAGCACCGCATGTCGGACTACCTCACCGAGCGCGCCGCGGACATCGCCCGCGCGATGAACCCGCGCGAGATGCGCGTCAACAAGCGCAAGGGCAGCTGGGACGTGGTGCCGTACCAGACCACGCACAACACCGGCGGCGCGATCATGGGCAGCGATCCCGGCACCAGCGCGGTCAACCGCTACCTGCAGTCGTGGGACGTGTCCAACGTGTTCGTGATGGGGTCCAGCGCCTTCCCGCAGAACCCCGGCTACAACCCCACCGGCACGGTGGCCGCGCTGGCCTACGCCTCGGCGGAGGCCATCGTGCAGCGCTACCTCAAGGCCCCCGGGGCGTTGGCCTGAGGAGCGCGCGATGCGAACCCATCCCCTGATCGCGCTGGCCGTCGTGGCCACGGCCATCACCACCGTCACGGTGTTCGGACAATCGGCGCCGGCGCAGCCGGCTGCCCCGGCGAAGAAGCCGCGGCATGCGGATGCCGCGCTGGACGCGCATCCGGCGACGCCGGCGGGCTCGCCGGCCGGGCCGCCGTGGCGGGGCGGCTCCGCGGGCTCCCCGGGCTCCGCCCCCCCGGCGCCAAGGGCGGGGCGGCCAGGCGCCGGGGC
>JACMOG010000646.1 GCA_014378125.1 Vitreoscilla sp.
CCCATGGGCCAGGCCGGCGGGGCGGCCGCGCAGGGGGGCGGGGGCGTGCTGGGCGTGCTCCCCTCGCTGCGCGACGTGGCGCGCCCGCCCGCCGACATCACGCAGATCGCGCTGCAGACGCGCCTGGTGGCGTTCAACGCCACGGTGGAGGCCAAGCGGGCCGGCGAGGCCGGCGCGGGCTTCGCGGTGGTGGCCGACGCGGTGAAGGACCTGGCGTCCAAGGTGGAGCAGTCGTCCAAGCTGATCATGTCCACCGTCACGCAGCTCGACGCGCGCATCGACAGCCTGGCCGCGAGCATCACCGAGAACCGCGACGCCACCCACCACAGCGCGTTCCACCTGGCGCTGGCGCAGGTGGAGGCCAGCGTCAACGAGATCGTGGCGTCCACCCAGCGCAATCTGGAAACCTGCCAGGCCGTCACCGCCGAGGTGGGCACGGTGGCCGCGTCGGTGGCGGCCAACGCCGACACGCTCAAGCGCGTCAATGCCAACACCCGCAACTTCCTGAAGGCGTCCGAGACCCTGGCGGAGATCACCAACGACTGCGGCGCGGTCACCGCCGACACGCCCTTCATCGACGCGGTTCAGCGCGGCGCGGCGCGGCTGTCGGCGGCGCTGGAGGACGCTGTCGCGCGCGGCCGCATCTCGATGGCCGACCTGTTCGACGAGAAATACGTGCCGGTGCCCGGCAGCAACCCCGCCCAGGTGACGACGCGCTTCGTGACGCTCACCGACGAGCTGTTCCAGCCGGTGCAGGAGGAGCTGCTGGGCTTCGACCCCAAGGTGGTGTTCAGCGCGGCGGTCGACCGCAACGGGTTCCTGCCCACCCACAACCTGAAGTTCTCGCGGCCGCAGGGCGGCGACCCGGTGTGGAATGCCGCCAACGCGCGCAACCGCCGCGTCTTCAACGACCGCACGGGCCTGGCGGCCGGCCGCAACGAACGGCGCTTCCTGCTGCAGACCTACCGGCGCGACATGGGGGGCGGCAAGCGCGTGCTGATGAAGGACCTGTCGGCACCGATCACGGTGCAGGGGCGGCACTGGGGCGGGCTGCGGCTGGCCTACTCGTTCTGAGCGACACCGTGGCCGCCAGCTGACAAAACTGTCATCCTTCGGTCAGCCTGGGGCCCCGGCGCCGGGGCTAGAGTGCAACCTCTCGCGCTCACTCCCGAACTCCCGGTCATGCTTCTTCGTCCTTCCGTTGTCGCGCTCGCGGCGACCGCCCTGTTGTCGGCCTGCGCCGCCGGCCCCGACTACGTGCGGCCCACGCTGCCCGTGCCGGCCGCGTACAAGGAGTCCGGCGACTGGAAGCCGGCCGATCCGCGCCCGGCGGCCAGCGGCCTGGCCTGGTGGCCGCCCTACGGCGACGCCGTGCTCGACAAGCTGGAAAACGACGCCGACGCGGCCAACCAGAACATCCGCCAGGCCGAGGCCACGTACCGCCAGGCCAAGGCGATCGTCGACGCCGACCGCGCGGGACTGTTCCCCACGCTGGGACTGAACGCCGGCGTCGAGCGCGCGCGCACCAACTCGACCGGCCTCGACAGGACGGGCAGCAGCTTCAGCCTCGGCCTGGCCGGCAGCTGGGAGCCCGACCTGTGGGGCAGCGTGCGCCGCACCATCGAATCGGGCGTGGCCAGCGCCCAGGCGAGCGCGGACGACCTGGCCGCCGCGCACCTGAGCATCCAGACCACGCTGGCTCAGGACTACGTGCAGCTGCGCACCGCCGACCAGCAGCGCGACCTGTACGCCAACACGATCGCCGCCTACACCAAGGCGCTGAACCTCACCCGCGCGCAACACGCCGCGGGCGTGGCGCTGCAGTCCGACGTGTCGCTGGCCGAGGCGCAGCTGGCCGCGGCGCAGGCGGCGGCGGTCGACCTCGAGGCCACGCGGGACCAGCTCGAACACGCGATCGCCGTGCTCACCGGCCGCGCGCCCGCGCAGTTCACGCTCGCGCCCGCGCCCGCCGGCCAGCCGCTCGCGCTGCGGATGCCTGACACGCCCGCCGGCCTCCCGTCCGACCTGCTGGAGCATCGTCCCGACATCGCCGGCGCCGAGCGCCGCGCCGCGGCCGCCAACGCCAACATCGGCGTGGCCAAGGCCGCGTACTTCCCGCAGCTGACGCTCAGCGCCAGCGGAGGCTTCGGCGGCGCGGCGCTGGGCAACCTGTTCGACACGCCGGGCCGCGTGTGGTCGCTGGGCGCCGCGTTGGCCCAGGCGATCTTCGACGGCGGCCTGCGCACCGCGCGCGTGGCGCAGGCCGAGGCGTCGTACGACATCAGCGTCTCGCAATACAAGCAGACGGTGCTGGCCGGCTTCCAGCAGGTCGAGGACCAACTCGCGTTGCTGCGCCTTCTGGCGCGCGAATCCACCTTCCAGGAACAAGCCGTGCGCTCGTCGCAGCAGGCCCAGCAGTCGGCGCTGGCGCAGTACCGCGCGGGCACCATCAGCTATCTCAACGTGGTGACCACGCAGACGACCCTGCTCACCAACCAGCGCAGCGCCGTGCAGTTGCGCGGACGCCTGCTGGCCGCCAGCATCACGCTCGTCTCCGCCACCGGCGGCGGCTGGAGCGCCTCCCATCCCCTCGCCGCCGCGACCGAAGCCTCCGTCGCTTCCGCCGCGCAGCCGCAATGACCCGAACCGACGCCGCCATGACCACGACCTTCTCCCGCAACCGCACCACCTGGGCCCTGGTCGCCATCGCCGCCGCCGTGCTCGGACTCGGCCTCTGGTCGGTCGAGGGGCCCGCGCAGGCCGCCGACGACGCCAAGGAAAAGGGCAAGCGCCCGCCCGAAGGCCCGGTGGTCGTCACCACCGCGGTGGTCAAGTCGCAGGACATGCCCATCTTTCGCACCGGCATCGGCAGCGTCACGCCCACGATGACGGTCACGGTGAAGACGCGCGTCGACGGGGAACTCGACAAGGTCGCGTTCACCGAAGGCCAGGACGTGAGGAAGGGCCAGCTGCTGGCCCAGCTCGACCCGCGCACGCTGCAGGCCGCGTTGATGCAGGCCGAGGCCGCGCGCGCCAAGGACCAGGCCACGCTCGCCAACGCGCGCGTCGACCTGCAGCGCTACACCACGTTGATCGCGCAGGACGCGGCCACGCAGCAGCAGCTCGACACGCAGAAGGCGCTGGTCAACCAGCTCGAGGCCACGGTGAAGTCCGACGACGCGGCCGTCAATTCCGCCCATGTGCAGCTGGGCTTCACCAGCATCGCCGCGCCCATCAGCGGCCGCGTGGGCGCCCGCCTGGTCGACCCGGGCAATATCGTGCACGCCGCCGACGCCACCGGCCTGGTGGTGATCAACCAGATCGACCCGATCTCGGTGGTGTTCACGCTGCCCGAGGACGCGGTGCAGGAGACCATCCAGGCCATCGACAGCAAGAAGCCGCTGCCGGTGCGGGCCTACCCGCGCGACGGCACCGAGCTGCTGGGCACCGGCACGCTGACGCTGATCAACAACCAGATCGACACCAGCACGGGCACGGTGCAGCTCAAGGCGAGCTTCCCCAATTCGCTGCACCACCTGTGGCCGGGGCAGTTCGTCAACATCCGGCTGTTGCTGGGCACGCGCGCGAAGGCGGTCACGATGCCCGAGGCCGCGGTGCAACGCGCGCAGAGCGGCGTGTACGTCTACGTGATGGACGAAACCACGAAGACGGTGAAGAACCAGCCCGTCACCGTGCTGACGATCCAGGACGGCACCGCCGTGATCGGCAGGGGCCTGGCCGCCGGCGAGCGCGTGGTGGGGGAGGGGCAGTACAAGCTCAAGCCGGGCTCGAAGGTCTCCGAGGCGGGAAGCCGCGCCTCGGGCGCGGCCGCCGGCCATGCCGCGTCGGGAGCAGGCAAGTGAGCGTCTCTTCCGGCTTCATCAAGCGGCCGATCGGCACGACGCTGCTCGCGCTGGCGCTGCTGCTGGTCGGCGTCGCCGTCTTCCCCCTGCTCCCCATCGCTCCGCTGCCGCAGGTCGACTTCCCCACCATCCAGGTATCCGCCAACCTGCCGGGCGCCAGTCCCGAGACGATGGCATCCAACGTGGCGCAGCCGCTCGAGCGCCAGTTCTCGCTGATCGCCGGCTTGTCGCAGATGACGTCGACCAACGGCATAGGCTCCACCCAGATCACGCTGCAGTTCGACCTGAATCGACCGATCGACGCCGCCGCGCTCGACGTGCAGTCCGCCATCAACGCGTCGACCGGACAGCTTCCGGCCAACCTGCCGAGTCCGCCGACCTTCCGCAAGGTGAACCCGGCCGACTCGCCCATCATGCTGCTCACCGTGCAGTCGAAGACGCTGCCGCTGATCCAGGTCAACGACTACGCCGACAACATCCTCGCCCAGCAGATCTCGCAGATCACGGGGGTTGGACAGGTGCGCATCGGCGGGGCGCAGAAGCCCGCCGTACGCATCCAGGTCGATCCGACCAAGCTGGCTGCGCTCGGCATGAGCCTGGAGGACGTGCGATCCGTTGCCGCCACGATCTCCGTCAACCAGCCCAAGGGCACCCTCGACGGCAAGTCGCAGAGCTTCACCGTCTATACCAACGACCAGTTGCTCGCCGCCAAGCCCTGGAACGACGTGGTGCTGGCCTACAGGAACGGCGCGCCGATCCGGGTGCGCGACGTGGGCGTGGCGGTCGATGCGCCTGAGGATGACAAGGCGCATGCCTGGGCCTATGGTGGCGCCGCCGATCCGGACAGCAAGATCCAGAACGGCCGCGGCATGATCCTGGTGATCACGAAGCAGCCCGGCGCCAACGTGATCGAGACCGTCGACGCGATCAAGGCCGCGCTGCCGCGCCTGGAGGCAGCGATCCCGCCAACGGTGGAGGTCAACACCCTGGTCGATCGCACGCAGACGATCCGCGCATCGGTGCACGACGTCGAATCGACGCTGGTGCTCACCATCGCCCTGGTGGTGCTGGTGATCTTCGTGTTCCTGCGCAACGTCGCCGCCACCCTGATCCCGAGCGTCACCGTGCCGTTGGCCCTCATGGGCACGGTCGCCGCCATGTACCTGCTGGGGTACAGCCTGGACAACCTGTCGCTCATGGCGTTGACGATCGCCGTGGGCTTCGTGGTCGACGACGCCATCGTGATGCTGGAGAACATCTACCGCTACGTGGTAGAGGGCATGCCGCCGTTGGAAGCGGCCCTGAAGGGCGCCGGCGAGATCGGCTTCACGATCATCTCGATCTCGGTGTCGCTGGTGGCTGTGTTCATTCCGCTGCTGTTGATGGGCGGCATCGTCGGTCGCCTGTTCCGCGAGTTCGCGGTCACGGTGACGCTGACGATCGGCATGTCGGTGATCATCTCGCTGACCCTTACGCCCATGCTGTGCTCGCGCTTCCTGAAGAACGAGCACGCGACTCGCCACGGCAGGCTCTACCAGCTCTTCGAGCGCGGCTTCGACAAGCTGCTCGCCCGCTACAAGCGTGGACTCGACGTGGTGATGAAGCACCAGTTCTTCACGCTGATGGTGTTCCTCGCCACCCTCGCGGCCACGGTGGTGCTGTTCCTCGTCATCCCCAAGGGCTTCTTCCCGCAGCAGGACACCGGATTCATCTTCGGCAACGCCCAGGCCGCGCAGGACTCGTCGTTCGAGTCGATGAAACGCCGCATGGTGCAGTACGCCGACATCGTGCGCCAGGATCCGGATGTCACCGGCATCGGCATGTTCGGCAACTCGTCGCAGTTCAACACCGGCAACTTCTTCATCGCGCTCAAGCCCAAGGACCAGGGCCGCAAGG
>JACMOG010000647.1 GCA_014378125.1 Vitreoscilla sp.
AAGGCCGTCGGACTTGTCCTTGGCCAGGTCGAACACCTTTACCGAGTTCATGCCGTTGCCGCCGATGAAGGGCATGTTCTGGCCGATCTGGCGAGCCTGCACCATGATGGGCGCACCCTCGGCGAGCAGGGCCGAAAGCACGATGGCGTCGGGGTTCGTGGCCTTGGTCTTGGTGAGCTGGGCCTTGAAGTCGACGTCGCCCTTGGCGAAGGTCTCGGTGGTGGTCACCGGCATCTTCTGGTCTTCGAGCGCCTTCTTGAACGCGTCGTAGCCGCTCTTGGTGAACACGTCGTCGTTGCCGTACAGCACGGCGACCTTGCTGATCTTGGCCACCTTGGCCGCCACCTTGATGGTGACCGGCAGCACGTCGGCCTCGGTGACCGAGTTGCGGAACACGTGGTCGCCGATGGTGGTGATGCCCTCGGCGGTGTTGGAGGTGCCGAAGACGACGATCTTCGATGCCTGTGCGATCGGGTCGGCCGCGGCGGCAGAGTTCGACAGCGTCGGGCCGAACAGCATCAGCGCCTTGTCCTGGAAGATCAGCTTCTTGAAGGCGTTGATCGCCTCGTCCTTCTTGCCCTGCTCGTCCTCGATGACCAGCTCGATCTTGCTGCCGTTCACCCCGCCGCCGGCGTTGATCTCGTCGGCGGCCATCTGGAAGCCGTTGCGGATGCTGATGCCGTACTGCGCGGCGCCGCCGGACAGCGCCTCGGCGACCCCGATCTTGATGGCGTCCGCGGCGTTGGCCGTGCCCAGGGACACGGCGGCGGCCAGCGAGATGGCGGAAATTCGGGCGAAGCGGGGAAGATCAGTCACTTGTTTTGTCTCCATGCGAGGAAGATCGGACGGCCTCAAATGTAAGCGCTGCCGGCATTCCCATCGAGTCTCGGGGATTGCGCATTGACAACGCGGGCCGGACGGAGGTAGGCCGTCGGGCAGCCGGCCGGCGCTCCGGGCATTCCATGCGGCCCTGCATTTTCAGGTAACGTTGTCGCCACATCGAACTGAACCCAGGGATCGCGTGAGTATTCGGACGAGGCTGTTCCTGCTTGTCTTCGCCGTGTGGCTGCCTGCCATGGCCGGCTTCGGCGTTCTCGCGCGCTCCACCTACCTTCACGAGACTCAGGCGGCCACGCAGCACGTGCGCGACCTGGCGCGCTCGCTCAGCGCCCCCGTCGACAGCGAACTGGACAAGCGCGCGGTGATCGCCCATACGCTGGGCGCGTCGCGCTCGCTCAGTGACGACGACCTCCAGCGCTTCTACGAGAACGCGCGCCGCGCCACCGAGGGCACGGTCAACACCGTGCTGGTGGTGGATGCCACGCGCCAGATCCTCAATACCCGCCGGCCCTTCGGCGATCCGCTGCCGCCACGCGGCTGGCTGCCCGATCCGCCACTGGTCTCGGGCGATCCGGTGGTCACCGACCTGCTCAGGAGCCAGACGACCGGAGAGCCGGTGGTCACGGTCATCGCGGCCCAGCCGGGGGTTTCGCCCCAGCGGCTGAACATCGGCGTCGCGTTCAACCCCGACGTCATCCAGCGCGTGATGGACCAGCAGAAGATGCCCGTCGGGGCCATCGCCTCGGTGCTCGACGGCAAGTTCCAGACGGTGGCGCGCAGCAAGGACCCGAAGAAATGGTTGGGCTCGCAGGCCGCGTCGGCCACGGTGGCCGCCGCGTCCAACGGGTTGCTCGACCAGCAGTTCGAGTCGACGACGCACGAGGGCGAGCCCACCATCGCGTTCGTCGCGCGTTCCCCGCGCTATGGCTGGACGGTGGCCGTGGGCCTGCCGCACTCCGCGCTCGACAAGCCGGCCATCCGCGTGACGATCCAGGCGTTCCTGGCCGCCGGCATCCTCGCGGCCATCGGCCTGCTGCTGGCCCTGTATTTCGCGCGCCAGATCGGCGGCCCGGTGCTGGCCCTGAGCGACGCCGCCGCCGAGCTGGGCCGCGCCCGCGTGCCGGCGCCGCTGCGAACCGGACTGTCCGAGGCGGACCAGGTGGGCGCCGCGCTGCACGCGGCCGGCCTGCGCTCGGCGCGTTCCACCGAGGTGCTCGAATCGCGCGTGGCCGAGGCCATCCGCCAGACCCAGGAGGCCCAGACGCGGCTGCTCGACGCCCAGAAGCACGAGGCCATCGGCCGGCTCACCGGCGGCCTGGCGCACGACCTGAACAACTTCCTGCAGACCATGAGCACGGGCCTGCAGGTGCTCGACCGCCTGGTCAAGGAAGACACGGGCCGCCGCGTGATCGAGGCCAGCACGCGCGCGCTCGACAAGGCCGCGACGCTGGTGCGCCAGATGCTGGCCTTCGGCCGGACCCAGCCGCTGAAGCCGCAGCCCATCGACCTGCACGACTTCGTGCTGCGCTGCGAAGACCTGATGGGCCGCGCCGTGGGCGGCAAGGTGCGCCTGACCGCCGACATCGAACCCGGCCTGCCGCCGCTGCTGGCCGACCCGACCCAGTTCGAGCTGGCGTTGCTGAACCTCGTGTTCAACGCCCGCGACGCGATGCGCAAGGGCGGCACCGTAATGAACCGCGGCCGGGAGGCCAGCGCCATGCAGGCGGCGGCGCTCGCGCCCGGCCGCTACCTGGCGGTGGAGGTGGTCGACAGCGGCGGCGGCATGGATGCCGAGGTGCTGCAACGGGTGTTCGAGCCGTACTTCACCACGAAGGCGGTTGGCGTGGGGAGCGGGCTGGGCCTGCCGCAGGTGCGCG
>JACMOG010000648.1 GCA_014378125.1 Vitreoscilla sp.
ACGGCCTGCAGCGCACGCCGCGGCGCGCGGTGCCGGGCCGCAACGTGACGCAGCTGCACTACGCGCGCCGCGGCATCGTCACGCCCGAGATGGAGTTCGTGGCGCTGCGCGAGAACGGCCGCCACGAGTGGAGGGCCGAGTACGCCGCCGTCCCCGCGCGCGAGCAACGCCTGCGCGGCGACCCGCGCGGCGCCGCCATTCCGGCGCGCATCACGCCCGAGTTCGTGCGGGACGAGGTCGCCCGTGGCCGGGCCATCATCCCGGCCAACATCAACCACCCCGAGCTCGAGCCGATGGTCATCGGGCGCAACTTCCTGGTCAAGGTGAACGCCAACATCGGCAATTCGGCCACCACCTCCAGCATCGAGGAGGAGGTGGACAAGCTGGTGTGGGCCACGCGCTGGGGCGCCGACACGGTGATGGACCTGTCCACCGGCGCCAACATCCACACCACGCGCGACTGGATCCTGCGCAACAGCCCCGTGCCGATCGGCACCGTGCCCATCTACCAGGCGTTGGAGAAGGTGGGCGGCATCGCCGAGGAGCTCGACTGGCTGCTGTTTCGCGACACGCTGGTCGAGCAGGCCGAGCAAGGCGTCGACTACTTCACCATCCACGCCGGCGTGCTGGCCGAGTTCGTGCCGCTGACCGCCAACCGCCGCACCGGCATCGTCTCGCGTGGCGGCGCCATCCTGGCCAAGTGGTGCATGGCGCACGGCCGCCAGAACTTCCTGTACACGCACTTCGAGGAGATCTGCGAGATCATGAAGGCGTACGACGTGTCGTTCTCGCTCGGCGACGGCCTGCGGCCCGGCTCGCTGTCGGACGCCAACGACGAGGCGCAGATGGCCGAGCTGCGCACGCTGGGCGAGCTGGCGCAGGTGGCCTGGAGGCACGACGTTCAGACCATGATCGAGGGCCCCGGCCACGTGCCGATGCACCTGATCCAGGCCAACATGGCCGAGCAGCTGCGCCTGTGCGGCGAGGCGCCGTTCTACACGCTGGGCCCGCTCACCATCGACTGCTCGCCCGGCTACGACCACATCGCCAGCGCGATCGGCGCCGCGATGATCGGCTGGATGGGCACCGCGATGCTGTGCTACGTGACGCCCAAGGAACACCTGGGCCTGCCCGACCGCGACGACGTCAAGCAGGGCCTGATCGCCTACAAGATCGCCGCCCATGCGGCCGACATCGCCAAGGGCCATCCGGGCGCGCGCTCGCGCGACGACGCGATGAGCAAGGCCCGCTTCGAGTTCCGCTGGCACGACCAGTTCAGCCTGGCGTTGGACCCCGACACCGCGCGCCGCTTCCACGACGCCACGCTGCCCGCCGAGGGCGCCAAGGAGGCGCACTTCTGCAGCATGTGCGGGCCGAAGTTCTGCTCGATGAAGACCTCGCAGGAGGTGCGCCAGCTGGCCGCCGCGCAGGCCCACACCGCGCTGGCCGGCGCCGATTCGGCGGCGCGCACGAGCCTGGGCAAGCCCTTCGTCCCCATCTACGACGCGGAGAATCCATGAACGAGCACATCATGAGCGACGCACGGCCGCCCGAAGGCGCTCGCACCTCGGCCGCAGGGCGGAGGGTTGTCATATGAGCCGCATCGGCATCGCGGGCGCCGGCGTAGCCGGGCGTCTTCTCGCGTTCCAGCTCGCCCGCCTGGGCCACGACGTGGAGGTGTTCGACATGGCGCCCGACGCCGCGGCCCCCGAGGGCCAGCGCTCGCACCCGGCCGCGGCCTTCACGGCGGCGGGCATGCTCAGCCCGCTGGCCGAGCTCGACCATGCGCCGGCCGACATCGCCGAGCGCGGCTGGCGCTCGCTGGACCTGTGGCCCGGCATCGTCGCCGCCCTCGGCCCGCAGTACCGCACGCCCGCGCTGCTGCGCCTGAACGGCAGCCTGCTGGTGGCGCATCCGGGCGACGCGGGCACCGCGCTGCGCGTGCTCACGCGCATGAAGGCCGCC
>JACMOG010000649.1 GCA_014378125.1 Vitreoscilla sp.
TCGCCGCCAACGGCGGGGGCCGCTCCAGGGCGCAGGCCTCGGCCGCGCCCGCCCCGATGGCCGCCTCGGCGCCCTCGGCCTCGGCCTCCGGCGCCGGCGACAAGGTCGCCCTCGCCGATGTCACCACCAAGCATCGCAAGCACCACAAGCAATCATGAGCTCTCCCGCACCAGCGGCGCGCGCGCCTCTGAAAGGGGGCGCGCTCGTGTTGGGCACGTTGTCGCTGTCGCTGGCGACCTTCATGGACGTGCTCGACTCCTCGATCGCCAACGTCTCCATCCCGGCGATCTCGGGCGACCTCGGCGTCAGCATCTCGCAGGGCACCTGGGTCATCACGAGCTTCGGCGTGGCCAACGCCATCTCGGTGCCGCTCACCGGCTGGCTCACGCAGCGCTTCCGCGCGGTGCGCCTGTTCACGGCCAGCGTGATCCTGTTCGTGATCGCGTCGGTGCTGTGCGGCCTGGCGCCGTCCATCGAGATGCTGATCGGTTTCCGCGTGTTGCAGGGCTTCGTGGCCGGGCCGATGATCCCGCTGTCGCAGACGCTGCTGCTGTCCACCTATCCACCGGCCAAGGCCGGGAGCGCGCTCGCGTTATGGGGCGTCACGAGACTGGTCGCGCCGGTGGTGGGACCGCTGTTGGGCGGCTACATCACCGACAACTTCACCTGGCCCTGGATCTTCTACATCAACATCCCCGTGGGCATCTTCGCCGCGGGCATGACGTGGGCCATCTACAAGAACCGCGAGACGCCGGTGGTCAAGCGGCCCATCGACGGCATCGGCCTGGCCATGCTCGTGCTGTGGGTGGGTTGCCTGCAGGTGATGCTGGACAAGGGCAAGGAGCTCGACTGGTTCAACTCGAGCACCATCGTCGTGCTGGCCATCATCGTGGTGGTCGCGCTCGCGGTGTTCATCGCGTGGGAGCTCACCGACGCGCATCCGGTGGTCGACATCCGGCTGTTCGCGCGCCGCAACTTCCTGTTCGGCGCCGGCACGCTGGCGGTCGCCTACGGACTGTTCTTCGGCAACGTGGTGCTGCTGCCGCTGTGGCTGCAGCAGTACATGGGCTACACCGCCACCGCGGCGGGCATGGCGCTGGCGCCGGTGGGCGTGCTGGCCATCCTGCTGACGCCGCTGGTGGGCAAGAACGTGTCGAAGTGGGATCCGCGCTGGATGGCCACGGGCGCGTTCATCATGTTCGCGGTCGTGCTGTGGATGCGATCCAACTTCACGTCGCAGACCGACTTCGGCACGATCCTGCTGCCCACGCTGATCCAGGGCGGCGCGATGGCGTTCTTCTTCATCCCGCTCACCACGATCACGCTGGCCGGGCTGCCGCCGGAACGCATCCCTGCCGCCGCGGGCCTGTCCAACTTCGTGCGGATCATGTTCGGCGCCATGGGCACGTCCATCGCCACCACGCTGTGGGACAACCGCGCCACGCTGCACCACACGCGGCTGGTGGAGCAGATCGGCCTGAACAGCACCCAGTTCGACGCGGCCACCACCACGTTGGCCCAGGCCGGCGTGCCCGCCGCGGGCGCGTACGCCAGCATCAACCGGCTGATCGACATCCAGGCCTTCACCTGGGCCGCCGACGACATCTTCATCGGCTCGGCGATCACGTTCCTGTTCCTGATCTTCACGATCTGGTTCACGCGCCGCCCGCCGAAGATCGCCGGCCCGGCGCCGGTGGACGCCGGCGGCGCCCACTGACCAAGGGGTCAGGCATTGCCCGCGAGTACCCGGGAGATGCCAGACCCCTCGGCTTCGTGACGCGCGAAGCGCAGCCCACCCGTTTGCTGAGGATTCGGTCGCCTGCGCCGCGCCGTTCGGCTGAATAATGACCGCATGCCCCCCCCCCCAGCCGCCGATGACGGCGAATCGCCGCACTGGCGACGCAACCTCGCCGTGTGCGTGGCCGGCTCGTTCACCACCATCGTGGCGATGACGCTGCTGCTGCCGTTCCTGCCGCTGTACGTGGCCGAATTGGGCGTGCGCGACTCGGCCGCCATCGTCGAATGGTCCGGCCTGGCCTACGGCGCCACCTTCTTCACCGCGGCCCTGTGCGCGCCGTTGTGGGGCCGCCTGGCCGACCGCTACGGCCGCAAGCCGATGCTGATCCGCGCGAGCCTGGGCATGGCCGTGGCGATGTCGCTCATCGGCATGGCGGCCACCGTGTGGCAACTGGTGGTGCTGCGCCTGCTGGCCGGCTTCCTCGGCGGCTACGCGTCGGGCTCCAACGTGCTCGTGGCCACCCAGACGCCCAAGGCGCGCACCGGATGGGCGCTGGGCGTGCTCGCCTCCGGCATCATGGCCGGCAACCTCGCGGGTCCGCTGATCGGCGGCGCGCTGCCCCCGCTGATCGGCATCCGCCACACGTTCTGGCTGGCCGGCGCCGCGATCTTCGTCGTGTTCCTGGCCACGTCGTTCCTCATCAAGGAGGCCAGGCCGAAGCGGCCGGACGCCGGCACGAAGCCCGCCGGCGCCTGGTCGCTGGTGCCCGACAAGCGCCCCATCGTGGCGATGCTGGTGGTGGGCTCGCTGCTGATGTTCGCCGTGATGTCCATCGAGCCCATCATCACGGTCTACGTGCAGCAGCTGGTGAGCGACCCCGCGCGCGTCACGTGGGTCGCCGGCCTGGTGATGTCCGCCACGGCGCTGGGCAGCATCCTGTCGGCATCGCGCCTGGGCAAGCTGGGCGACCGCATCGGCCACTGGTCCGTGCTGGCCATCGGCCTGGTGCTGGCCGCGCTGCTGCTGATCCCGCAGGCCTTCGTCACCGCCAGCTGGCAACTGATCGCGCTGCGCTTCCTCATGGGCATGGCGCTCGGCGGCCTGCTGCCCTGCGTCACCAGCCTGATCCGCCACCACGCGCCGGCGCGGGCCACCGGCATGCTGCTGGGCTACGCCACGTCGTCGCAGTACGTGGGGCAGGTGGCCGGGCCGCTGGTGGGCGGCTTCATCGGCGGGCACCTGGGGATGCGGCCGGTGTTCCTCGGCACGTCGCTGTTGATGATGGCCGGGGCGGCGCTCACGTGGCGAGCGGCGCGGGCCGTGCGTTCACGCCACTAGGAGTCTGCGCGGCAGAACCGCGCAGACTCCTGGCGGTTGAACCCCAGGACGTTCTTGACCCATCCGTTGGGCGGCTCGGCGATCCACTTGCCGGTTCTGCCGCTCAGACTCCTAGTTCAACGTCTCCATGAGGTGCGCCAGGTCGTCCATGTCCTGGTCGCTCAGGGTCTTGGCGACGCTGCTCATCGTGCCGGCGTCGTTGGTGCGCGTGCCCGACTTGAAGTCCTGCAATTGCTTGACGACGTAGTCGTGATGCTGGCCCGCCACCCGCGGCACCTCGTTCTGGCCCTTCATGCCGCCCAGGTGGCACATCGTGCACAGCGTCTCCTTCTCCTTGGCCTCCCCGCGCGCCACCTTGGCGGGACCCGCCTTGAAGCCTGTATCGCGCGGCGTCTGCGCCGCGAAGTAGGCGCCCAGGTCCAGCATCTCCTCCTTCGAGAGCGCCTGCGCGAACTGCTGCATCAGCTCGTTCTTGCGTCGGCCCTCCTTGAAGTCGCGCAGTTCCAGGTAGATGTAGCGCGCGCTCTGGCCGGCCAGGATGGGGATGATGGCCGTGGGCGAATTGCCCTCGGGGCCGTGGCAGGCCATGCAGGTCGTCGCCTTGGCCTTGCCCGCCTCGACATCCTGCGCACCGGCGAGCCCGGGCAGCAGGATGCAGGCCAGCCAGGCTTGCCAGGGACGCAGGCGAAGACGGTACTGCTGGATCACAGGCCGAACACGAACAGGCTGTTGCCGCGTCGGAAGTCGAGCTGGGTGTTGCCACCGCAGCCCATCGCGACGTACTGCTTGCCCGCGACGGTGTAGGAGACCGGCATGGCATTGGCGCCGGCACCGCAGTTGAACGACCACAGCTTCTTGCCGGTGGCGGAGTCCAGCGCGTTGATGTTGCCGTTGCCCTCGCCGAAGAAGTACAGGCCGCCCCCCGTGGCGAGTCCGCCGCCGATCAGCGGCTGCTCGGTATCGAATTTCCAGGCGATCCTGCCGGTGTCGATGTTGACCGCGGACACGCGGCCCCACTGCCGTTCTCCGGGAATCGTCTTGAACGCGCCGCCGAGCCACAGCTTGCCGTCGGGATACTGCGATGTGGCGACGTGGTAGGTCATGGGCTGGTGCAGGTTCATGGCGATCGCCAGGCGCTTCTTCGCGTCGTAAGCCATCGGGCTCCACTCGACGCCGCCGTTGGCGCCTGGCAGCATCCGCGCGCCGTCAGCCGTTGGCAGTGACCACATGTTCTCCTGCGGAATCATCGCCTGGGAGTAACGAATCAAGGAGCAGTCGCGACGGTCATGGACATAGACGTGGCCGGTCTTGCCGCCGTGGATGACGGCCGGGATCATGTTGCCGGACTTGTCCTGCGCGTCCACGAGGATGGGCGGGCTCACCGCGTCCAGGTCCCAGACGTCGTGCGAGACGTACTGGAGGTGGCACTTGTACTGGCCGTCGTCCAGGCCGATGGCGACCAGCGAGTCGGTGTACAGGTTGTCTCCGGGACGTTCGGCGCCGTACAGGTCGGGCGACGGGTTGCCGACGGTGAACCACACCGTGCGCGTCTTCAGGTCGACCGCGGGATTCATCCAGACGCCGCCGCCCAGGGTCTTGTAGAACGACGTGCCCTTCTCGAACTGCGCGTGCTCGGCAGCGATGTCACGATGCATGTCACGGCCCGTGGCGTCGACGGTCTTCCAGACGCCTTCGCTGCCCGTCTCGGGGATGGTGTAGAACGTCCACAGCAGCTTGCCGTCGTTGGCGTCGAACGCCTTCAGGAAGCCGCGGATGCCGTACTCGCCGCCGTTGGTGCCGATGAGGATCTTGCCGTCGACCACCGTGGGCGCCATCGTCTCGCTGTAGCCCTTGTCGGAGTCGGCGATCTCGACGTTCCAGATCACGGCCCCGGTCTTGGCGTCGAGCGCCACCAGGTGCGCGACCACCGTGCCGAGGAAGAGCCGGCCGCCGGAGATGGCCACGCCACGGTTGTTGGGGCCGCAGCAATAGGTGGTGCCGCCGAGCTTGTGCTTGTAATGCCAGAATTGGCGCCCCGTGCTCGCATCGACGGCATACACGTGGTCGTACGAGGTGGTGATGAACATGACGCCGTCGACCACGATGGGCGCGGTCTCCATGGACTCGAGCACCTCGGTCTGCACGACGAACTTGGGCGTGAGGCGAGCGACCGTCTTCGTATTGATTTCCGTGCCGGGGTAGTAGCGCGTCTGCTCGTAGTTGCCGTTGGTGTGCAGCCAGTCCTTGCCTTGCTTGCCCGCACCGTTGAGCGCGGACTGCGGCACGTCGACCGCATGCATCGGCGTGCTCACTGGCAGGGGAGCGTTGTTGATCTCCTGGTTGGTTTCCTGGGCATGGCCTGCGGGCGCGAGCGCGCAGGCGAAGAGAGCGAGCGCGGCGAGGCGTGTGCACGAGTGGGTCATTTGTCTCCTCCTTGAGGTGCGTGAAGAGGCCGTCCACGGCAAGCCCGGGCGCGTATGCGCCCGTGTGTCGCGACCTTGCGAACGGTGTCTCAACGGGCGTGGTCGAAGAACGTGCACCAAGCAACATCCCTCTGCCCTGCCGCTTTTTCACCGTCTCGTGCGCGAGCTCTTGAGGGTTCGACGCACTGCATTCATGGTTGATCGCACCCCCCACGAAGTCAAGAGGCGCGAGGCCCGACCACTCACAGGGAGGGGCAATTGCGGGAATCTACCGAGCCGCGCCGGCACCGCATGGTCCTCTTCCAGGTTTGGCTCGGGGTTGGCGTCGTTCGCATTGCGCCAGGATGGAACACTCGGGGTGTCCTGCTCGTGTCCGCCGGCTCCGATATCGGACGAAAGGATCCTACGGCCGATGCACCTCCAGGATCGCCCGCCCATCGGCCGCCGCCTGCGCCAGCGTGTCCACCAGCGACGACTGCTCCAACGGCAGCGCCGGATCCAGCGACAGGATGCACGTGGCGCAACCACGCCCCTGGTTCTTCGAGTGGTACATGGCCGCGTCCACCAGCGCGAACGCGGCGTCGAAGCCGTGGCCCGGCGCGGGGCCCATCAGCGGGAACACGGCGAAGCCGATCGACGCCGAGATGGCGATCGCCTTGCCGTCGACCTCCACCGGAGAGTCGACGAAGGCGTTCATCAGGCGCTGCGCCAGCGTGACGGCCTCGGCCACCGGCATCGAGTCCACCATCACGAGGAACTCCTCGCCGCCCCAGCGCACCACCACGTCGCGCTCGCGCAGCACGCCCTCCAGCCGGCGCGCGATCTCCACCAGCACGCAGTCGCCGGCCGCGTGGCCGTGCCGGTCGTTGATGTCCTTGAAGAAGTCGACGTCGATCAGGAACAGCGCGCCCTCGAACCGGTCGCCGGCCGTGCCCGCCACGCGCGCCTGCAGGTGGGCGCGGTTGGCCAGGCCGGTGAGCGGGTCGTGGCCCACCTGCATCATCAGCAAATCGTTGTGGCTGGCCAGCTGGCGGTTGCGCGTGGCCTGGCGCCGCGCCACGAAGGCGATCGCCAGCGCCAGCAGCACGCAGGCGCCGGCGGCGCTGCCCCATTCGGCCGCGCGGCGCGCCTGCAGCTTGGCGCCTTCTTCCTTGGTCAGCTTCTGCACGTCCTGCATGTCGCGGTCGTAGCGGCTGTCGTTCTTGGCCTGCAGCAGCTGCTGCTCGCGCGTGTAAAGGTCGAGCGCGCCCGCTCGATCGCCCGCGCGCGCCAGCGCGAGGGCCAGGTCGCGCAGCAGGTTGATGCGGGCGTTGGGGCCGGTCTCGCGGTCGTAGCGCGCCAGCGTCTCGTGCATCCTGGCCTGGGCCTCGGCGGCGCGGCCGAGCGCCAGCAGCGCGATGGTCTGGTCGCGCAGGCGCAAGCGCTCCAGTCCGGGTTCGTTGTGCGTGGCGAGGAACTTGCCCGCGCGTCCCAGCGCGGCCAGCGCCTCGGCCGGATGTCCCAGGCGCAGCTGCTCGCCGCTGACGCTCAGTTCGTACTGCGCCTCGCGACGGGCCAGGCCGGCGGCGTGCGAGATGGCGATGCCTTCGGTGTAGGCGGCCAGGCTGGCCGCGTACTGCTCGCGGCCGTCGAGCACGTCGCCCTCGAACGAATCGACGTAGGCGCGTAGCGCCGGGTCGCCCTCCTCGCGCGCGAGATCCTTGGCGTGCGCCAGCAGGCGCTGGGCCAGCTCGGTGTCGTTGTCGCCCTGCGCCAGCGAGGCGAGGATGGCCGTGGCCTTGATCTCCAGGCCGCGCTCGCCGGCCTGCAGCGCGGCGTCGAGCGCCATGTGCAGGTAGATGGCCGCGGCTCCCGAGTTGCGCTCGCCCTGGGCGCCGTAGCCGGCGAACATCAGCGCGTAGAACCAGTTGTGGCGGTCGCATTGCGCGGTCATCGCGGCGTCCTTGGACTCGCAATACGGCGAGTAGCCCGCGACGGCGGCGCGCGCCTCGAGGTTGCCGCTCTCCTCCTGCATGCCCTCGAACTCGAGGTCGGCGTTGACCATGTGCTCGTCGGCCTCGGCGATCGGCCCGGCCGTGGCGGCCAGCTCGCGCAGCGCCTTCCCGGCCGCGGCCGTCTCGGCGGCGCGATGGTTGTCGGCGGCCACCATGCCCAGGCCCACGAGCAGGGCAGGCGTGTTGTCGGGCGTGGCCGGGATGGTGGCCTGCAGGGCGCGCAGTCCGGCGTTGGCGGCTGTCGGATCCTCGAAGCCCAGCACCACCAGGTGGTCGACGGCGCGGGTCAGTTCGGACGCGCCCGCGGTGGCGCCGGCCAGCAACAGGCCCGCGGCGAGCGCGATGAGGCGCAGGCGCCGGGGGGCCGGTTGCATGGCGGGCGCCGGGGGGCGCGGGGAACGTTCCCTGGTCATTCGTGTTGTCGTCGAGTTGTCGTCAGGCCGAGACGACAGATCTCGACTCGACTCTTTCGGCCGATCCGGCGCCCAGTGGAGGCGGGAGGCGGTGCTTTTGCACGATCCTTCCGTTTCCGCGACTGATGCTGCAGGCGTGACGCCTGGAATGCGCATCGGGGGACGGGTGGACCCCCGTCGAGTTCAGGCGTCCACTTGCAGCCCGACCGCGCCGTCCAGCATGCGTCCCACCACGACCGCGTCGGCGAAGCCATCCGCGCGGAAGCAGGCCATCACGGCGTCGACGCAGTCCGGCGCGCAGGCCACCAGCAGGCCGCCCGAGGTCTGCGGGTCGCTCAACAGGTCGCGTGCCACGGCGGGCAGCGCGTCGGCCAGCTGCACGTCGGCGCCGTAGCCGGCCCAGTTGCGACCCGACGCCCCGGTGATGAAGCCGTCTCGGGCGAGGGCGTCGACGCCGGCGATCAGCGGCACGGCCGACCATCGGAGCTGCGCGCGCAGGCCGGCGCCCCGCGCCATCTCGAGCGCGTGGCCGGCCAGCCCGAAGCCGGTGACGTCGGTGATGGCGTGCACGCCGTCGAGCTGGGCCAGGCGCGGCCCGGGCTTGTTCAGGCGCGTGGTGGTGGCGATCAGGCGTTCGTAGCCCGCCGCGTCGAGCCGGCCCTTCTTCAGCGCGGCCGACAGCACGCCCACCCCCAGCGGCTTGCCCAGCACCAGCACGTCGCCGGCGCGCGCGTCGGCGTTGCGGCGCACGCGGTCGGGATGCACCAGGCCCATCACCACCAGGCCGTAGATGGGCTCGACGGAGTCGATGGTGTGGCCGCCCGCGATGGGGATGCCCGCCTCGGCGCAGATGGCGTTGCCGCCGGCCAGCACGCGGCCGATGACGTCCACCGGCAGCTGCGCGATGGGCATCGCCACGATGGCCAGCGCCATGATGGGCGTGCCGCCCATCGCGTAGACGTCGCTGATCGCGTTGGTGGCGGCGATGCGCCCGAAGTCGGACGGATCGTCGACGATGGGCATGAAGAAGTCGGTGGTGGCGATCAGCGCCTGGGTGTCGTTGAGCTTCCACACCGCGGCGTCGTCGGCGGTCTCGATGCCCACCATCAACTGCGGCGGCAGGAAGCCCGGCGCGCTGGCCTTGAGGATCTCGGACAGCACGCCCGGCGCGATCTTGCAGCCGCAGCCGCCGCCGTGCGGAAAGCTGGTGAGGCGGAGCGGGGCGGGGAGCTGAGCGGTCATTGAAGGGTCGAAGGTGGGCGTGAATCTCGACTTTAGCGACTCCCCGGGCAAAATGGTGGGCCGAGCCGGTGTCGAGGGTCGCCGGCCACCCAACATCACAGGATCTCCATGACCGTTTCCCGCCAACGCCGCACGTTCGTCCACTCGCTCGCCGCGCTGTCGCTGGGCGCCAGCGCGCTGCTGGGCGCCGGCGTCGCGCACGCCCAGGCCAACGTGCTGCGCGTGTCGGCCATCCCCGACGAGGCGCCGTCCGAGCTGCAGCGCAAGTTCAAGCCGCTGGGCGAGTACCTGAAGGCGAAGACGGGCATGGACGTGCAGTTCACGCCGGTCACCGACTACGCCGCGGTCGTGGAGGGCCTGGCCTCGAAGAAGATCGACCTGGCCTGGCTGGGCGGCTTCACGTTCGTGCAGGCCAAGCTGCGCACCGACGGGCAGGCCCTGCCCATCGTGCAGCGCGCCGAGGACGAGAAGTTCACCAGCCGCTTCATCGTGCCGCTCGACAGCCCGGTGAAGTCGCTCGCCGACCTGAAAGGCA
>JACMOG010000650.1 GCA_014378125.1 Vitreoscilla sp.
GTGGCGGCCGCGATGATGCCGTCGCCATGAACGTCCCCCGACGCTCGACGCCGATTTCGGACCGCGCATCGCGTGTCCGCGGCATCAATGCCCTTGCACGCGCGTTTGCGCTGACCGTGCTCTGCACCCTGGCATTCGCCACGGGTGCGCAGGGGCAACCCGCGCAGAGTGAAGAAGGGTTGCGGCTCGCGCCGTCGACCGACCTGAGCTCGCGCGGCATGCAGGACTACATCTCGACCGGCGCCGCCCCGATCAGCATCCGTTCGCAGTCGCTGCCCGCACAGCAGTCGATCCGCATCGATGCCGGCCAGCGCGTCGAGATGCAGGGCGCGCCCGACGCGAGCATTCGGACGGGACCGGGCGTGGCGTCAGGGCAGCAGGGCGTCGCGGAAGACCCGGCGAATAGCCGCTCGCGCACTGAGTTCCAGCAGCTGATCTACAAGACGCGTGGCAAGGACATCGAGCACTTCGGCCTAGCCATGTTCGGCCCGCCACCCACCAGCTTTTCGCTCGTCGACCGCATAGCGCCGCCGGCCAACTACCCGATCGCGGCCGGCGACGAGATTCGGGTCCGGGCCTGGGGACAGGTCGACATGGACTTCATGGCCACGGTGGAGCGCAATGGAGCGCTGTACATCCCCCTGATCGGTGCAGTGCAGGTTGCGGGGGTCCCCTTCTCGGAACTTCGTGCCCTGCTGCGCAACCGGATCGCCCGGAACTACAAGAATTTCGAGCTGGACGTGACGCTCGGCGGCTTCCACGCCATGCAGGTCTACGTCACGGGGCGCGCCGCCAAGCCGGGCGCCTACACCTTGAGCGGGCTAACCAGCCTCATCAACGCGGTGTTCGCCGTCGGCGGGCCGGGAGAGAGCGGCAGCCTGCGTCGTGTCGCCGTTCGCCGTGCAAACGTGGTGATCGCGGAAGTGGACCTCTACGACTTCCTGCTGCGGGGCGACAAGTCCAAGGACGTTCGCCTCCAGTCCGGCGACGTGATCTATTTTCCGCCGGTGGCCGGCTATGCGGCCATCACGGGCAGCGTGCCGAACCCGGCGATCTTCGAGGTGCTGCCCAAGTCCACGCTGGCCGAACTCATCGACCTGGCCGGCGGCCTGTCGACGACGGCGGCGGCCGGCCGCGTCATCGTCGAGCGTATCGAGAACCGGCAGGCGCGAGTGGTGGCGGAGTTCAACACCGGTGCGGAGGGAGCCGCCCGCCAGATCCGTGACGGCGACGTCGTGCAAATCGATCCGATCTCGCCCCGCTTCGAGAACGAGGTGACGCTGCGCGGCCACGTGCCGCAAACGAATCGGCTGCCCTGGCGCGCAGGCATGCGCGTCACCGACCTGGTCCCCGACCAGATGGCCTTGCTGGCGCACCAGTACTGGCAGGTCCGCAATGAAAAGGCGCGCGGCTCGCACTGGTTGCTCGACCCGCCGGCACGCGGCGCGCGCATCGCGGGCAACCAGCCGCCTCCCCTCGCGGATCCCACGCGCCTGGCGCGCCCCGCGGCCGGGTCGCAGCGCGCAACCGAAGGCAACGGTAACTTCCCCGCACGCGACTCCGGGGACCGGTTGCGCGTGCAGCCCGTGCAGGGCCTTTCGCCCACCGCCAGGCCGCTCTCGGACAACGCGGACAACTTCAGCGGCGACGAGCCGTTTGGCCGCACGCCCAGCCCGAGCCCGCTTGCCAGCCTCACCCCGCGCCCCGACATGCTCGATGAACTGGACCGCGGCAATCAGGACGTCTACTGGGAATACGCGACCATCGAACGCTTCGACTCCGCGACGCTGAAGACCACGCTAATCCCCTTCGACCTGAGCAAGGCCATCGTGCAGAAGGACGCGGCGGAAAACAGGCTGCTGCAGCCCGGCGACGTGGTCACGGTGTTCTCGCAACGCGACATCCGCGTGCCCGTCGATCGCCAGACGCAGTACGTTCGCATCGAAGGTGAAGTGGCGCGCCCCGGCATCTACCAGATCCGCTTCGCGCAGACGCTGGCGAGCGTGGTCGCGCAGGCCGGCGGCCTCACGCCCAATGCCTATGTTTTCGGCACGGAACTCGTGCGCGAGGAGACGCGCCAGTTGCAGCAGCAGGAACTGGACAACCTCGTCGACCGCCTGGGCGAATCGCTGGAACGCAGTGCGGCGACGCGGCTGCGCGAGTCGCTCGACGGCGGCGGCGCCGGCCCCCCGGATGCAAGCGCTGCCCTGCTCGATGCGCAGCGGCGGCTGGTGCGCAAGCTGCGCCTCGTGCGTGCGAGCGGCCGCATCCTGCTGGACGGCGACGCGATCGGCGAGCCGGGCTCGGCACGCGTGGAGAAGCTGGACGTGGTGATGCAGGATGGTGACCGCGTCTACGTGCCCGCGAAACCTTCGACGGTGCTGGTAATGGGGTCCGTGAACCGGCCCAACGCGATGATCTGGCGCCCGGGCCGCGCCGTGACGGACTACGTCGGACAGGCTGGTGGCGCCACGCGCGAGGCCGCACGTGACGTCCTCGTGGCGCGCGCGAACGGAAGCGTGCAGCGTGTCGGCGGCGGCTTCTTCGACGGGGGGACCGCCGTGCTGCCCGGCGAGTCGATCTTGGTGATGGAGAGCACCGACCACATCAGCAACCGCCGGCTGCTGCGCGACTGGACCCAGATCATCTACCAGGGTGCGCTGGGCGTGGCCGGCCTGCGGCTGCTGTCGGACGTGTTCAGCAAGTAGCGCTGGCATGGCCCTGCCGCCGTCCTCGCTCCCTCCGGTCGCGGCGCTGCGCCGCCGCGCGCTGCTCGCAGCAGTGCTGCTGGCTTTGCTTGCCGCCATCGCCGCGTATGCGGCCAGCCTGCTGCTGCCCGACGAGTTCCAGGGGACGGCGCGGGTACTGCCGCCGGCGCTGTACAGCGCTCCGCCGCGCGTCGCGATCTTCACCAACGAGGTCGGCATGGAGCGCATGGCCGATCAACTCAACGTGCGCTACCAGGGCGACCTGGCGATGAGCGTGCTCAAGAGCGGCCCCCTGCTGGACGCGGTGGTCGCTGCCGAGAAGCTTGCTGCCCACTACGGCACGGCGAACCCGCGCGCGGCGCGCGACCGCCTGCTCGAGGAAACCCGCATCTCCACCGGACGCGACGGCGTGCTCGCGATCCAGGTGACCGACCGCGACAGCGGCAAGGCGGCCGGGATCGCTAACGCGTACATAGGGGCGCTTGAAAGTTACGTGGTCGATCTCACCAACCGGACGGCGCGGACGCGGGCGGATGCGATCAGCCTGCAGATGACGCTGGCGCAACAGCGCCTGAAGGCGAGCGACGCCGCCTTCGCCCAGGTGCAGCGGCGCACGGGGATCGTGCGCCAGCCATCGGAAACCACGGCGTCGAGCTCGAACCTTGGCGACCTGCGGCAGCGGCTCGCGATCCGCGAAGCGCAGCTGCAGGCGATGGGAATCTATTCCACGAGCACCAATCCGGCTTACGCGCGCGTGCAGGCGGAGGCCACCGCCCTGCGGGCGCAGATCACGGCGATCGTCGGCGGCGACGCGCCCGGCAACGGCAGCGGCAGCGAGGACGACGCGTCGTACCAGCGCGCGCTGCGCGAGGTGCGGTCGAACGAGGAGGCGGTCGACGGCCTTCGCAAGCAGCTGGTGCAGGCCGAATTCGAATCCGTGAGCAAGCTCGCGGGGCTGCAGGTGATCGAACGCGCGGTGCCCAGCGATGTGCGCAGCGCCCCGCGTCGCACGCTGATTGCCGGCACCGCGGGGCTGGTCGCCCTGTTCGCGGTGCTGGTGTGGTTCCTGTGGCGACTGCGTCCCTATCGCCAGCTCCCGCCGCCAGCGGGCCCCTCGTGAGCCCTCCGCGCGGCGCCGGCGCGCGGCCGGATTCGCTGATCGGCGGGCTGGCCGCCAACTATGCAGGCAAGGCGTTCAACGCGCTCCTGAGCCTCGCCACGCTTCCCATCCTGTACCGGCAGCTGGGAAGCGAGGCGTTCGGGCTCTTCGGCGTGTTCTTTTCGTTCCAGGTGCTGCTGTCGGTTTTCGATTTCGGGGTGGGAGCGGCGATGCAGCGTGACCTCGCCGCCTGGCAGTCCGCCCCCCTCGACGCCGAGGTGCGGCACGTGCTGCCCACCTTGCGCTGGATCGAAGGTGTCCTGGCCGCGATCGGCCTCGCCGCGATCGCTCTCGGATGGCTAGGCTCCCATTGGATCGCAACCGGCTGGCTACACGTGCAGGGCCTCGAACTGGACCTGGTGGCGCGGGCCATCGGCTGGATGGCCGTCGCCGCGGCGCTGCAGTTCGTCGGCAGCTTCCAGGTGGGCTGCCTGAATGGCCTGCGCCGGCACCGGCAGGCCAGCGCGCTGCAGGCGGGGACCTGGGCGCTGCGCTTCGCGCTGGTGCTGCTCTGCGCGCGTGTCGGCAGCGCACCGGCAGGCTCGGTGCCGCAGGCGATCGTGCCCGTGCTGCAGGCCTGGGCCTTCGCCAACGCGGTGCAACTCGTCGGCGCGGGCCTCCTGCTGCGGCACGGCCTGCCCGCACCCGGGGCTGCGCCGCACCGCGTGGGCGAAGCGGTGCGCTACGGTCTGCCGCTGGTGGCGGCGACCACGCTCATCATGCTGTTCAACCAGGCGGAC
This sequence comes from Vitreoscilla sp., assembly GCA_014378125.1. The sequence continues at coordinate 4,608 of JACMOG010000650.1, forward strand.
AAGCTCGCCGCGAGCAAGCTGCTTCCGCTCGAAACCGTGGGGCGCTACACCATCGTCTGGAGCATTGCGGAAGTGATGTACCTGATGTACCAGCCGATCTACACGAGCTTCCTGCCCGTGTTCTGCTCGCGGCGCGCCACGGCGGCGCGAGCCGGTGACGCGGCCGGCCTGTGGCAAAGCGCCGACCTCGCCTGGCGGGTGATGACGCTGGTGGTGCTGCCAGTGGCGGCCATGCTCCTGGCGGTGCCGGGCCTCGTGATTCACGCCTGGACAGGCGATGCGGAGCTTGCGGTCGAAGGCGGCGCCGTGCTGCGCTGGGTGATCGTGGGTGCCACCGTGAACGCATTCCTCGTCATCCCGTTCGCCTTGCAGCAGGCCGGGGGTGACGTGCTTCCGTGGACATGGCGCATCGCGGCTGCGCTCCCGCTCTATCTGCCGCTGGCCCTCGCCTCGGTCCATGCGTACGGCATCGTCGGGGGCGCGGCATGTTGGTGCCTGGGCAGCGTGGCGCTGGCGCTGTGGCTGGCCCAGGCCACCGGGAAGTGCGTGCCGGCGCGCCCGCAATCGGCCCCCTTGCTCGCGCATCTCGCGCCGCTCAGCAAGCCGACATTTCTGGCCTGCGCTGCGGTGGGAGCTTTCTCGGCTTTCCTCCCGCCAACGCAGGATCGCTGGGTGGCCGGCCTGCTTTCCATCGCCGTGCTGGCTGCCTGCGGCGCTGCGGCCGTGGGCAGCCAGCGCGCCTTCGTGGCTGGCGCCGTGTCGCGGTGGCGAAGATGAGAATTTCCGCGCTCCAGCACGTCTGTCGGCGCGCAACCCCGCCGGGCGCCTGCCGGAACCCTTCACCCGTGAGGAAGTCAATCCTGTGAACGAGATCGAGCCTCCGAGGGAAGCGGTTGTCGCTGTTCGTCAGTACCGGTTGCGAACCTGCGCACGGGCGGCGCGGTGAATGTCTGGATCGTCACGTCCGGCGAGCCGCTCCCGCTCGACGCTGGCGGCGCGAGGCTCCTGCGCCATGGCATCGTGGCGGCGATGCTCGCGGAGCAAGGCCTGCGGCCGACCTGGTGGACCTCGAACTTCGACCATACCGCCAAGCGCCAGCGCCGCGCGCCACA
>JACMOG010000651.1 GCA_014378125.1 Vitreoscilla sp.
AGTCGAGCCGAGCGTGCAACTGGACAACGACGTGATCATCAAGATCAACCTCGACGTCACGAACCTGATCGGCCAGGTGACCGGGCCGCAAGGCTCCATCGCGTACCGCGTGGGAACGCGCAACGCCACCACCTCGCTGCGCCTGCACGATGGCGAGACCCAGATCCTGGCCGGCCTGATCAACGACGAGGACAGCAAAGCGGTGCAGGGCATCCCCGGGCTGTCGCGGATGCCCGTGCTCGGCCGCCTGTTCGGAGTGCACACCGACACGCGCAACAAGTCCGAGATCGTATTGTTGATCACGCCGCGCGTGGTCCGTAATCTCGGCCTGCCCGAGGCCGCCACGCTCAGCGGGGCCGGTGGCAGCTACACCAACCCGGGCGCGCCCGGCATGCGCATCCGCGCGGGCGCGTCGATCGCGATGCCCGCAGCGCGGGGCGCCCGCGGCACCGCCGCGACGTCAGACTCGCCGGCTACCGCGTCGGAGGACGAGACCGCCGTGGTGGAGGTGGCGAGCACGGGCAAGGCGCCGGTCGGCGGCACGGTGTCGGTGACGCTGCGCAATCGCTCTGCCGCCGCCGTGCATGGCCAGTTCGGGTTCGACACGACGCTGCTGCAATCGGCAGGCGCCGACAAGGCCAGCCCATCCGACTTCAACCTCGACCCGCAAGGCCAGAAGGTGTTCGTTCTGAGGGTCCTGGCGGCCGGCGCGGGCAAGACGACCCAACTGCAGATCGACCAGCTCGGCGCCACGAACGCCGCCGGCATGGCGGTGCCGACCCGCGTCGAAGGCGAGCTCGGGCTCGAGCTGCAGGCCCGCTGATGCGACGCGCCGCCGGTTTCACGTTGATCGAGATGGTGGTGGTGGTGGCCATCGTGGGGATCCTCGCGGCCGCGGCGCAGCCCATGCTGTCGCTCGCCCTGCGCCGCCAGAAGGAGTTCGAGCTGCACCACGCGCTGCGCGCGCTGCGAACCGCCATCGACGCGTACCACCAGGCGGTCGTCGAGGGCAAGGTGCCGCGCGGCACGGACGACCCCGACGGCTACCCTGCCTCGCTCGACGTGCTGGTGGAGGGCGTGCCGAGCGCGGCCGCTACCGACCGTCGGGTCTACTTCCTGCGCAGCGTTCCGCGGGACCCTTTCGCCGATCCATCGCTGCCTGCGGCGCAGACCTGGGGCCTGCGCAGCTACGCCAGCCCACCCGACGCGCCCCAGCCTGGACGCGACGTCTTCGACGTCTACTCGCTGGCGCCGGGCACCGGGCTCGACGGCCAACCGTACCGCGCATGGTGAACCGACACGCTCCACGGCGTCGCGCGGATGCATCGGCGCGCGTTCGCGGTTTCACCCTGATCGAGCTGATCGTGGTGATGGCGATCGTCGCGCTGCTCGTGTCCATCGCGGCCCCGCGCTACTTCCGCAGCATCGAGCGCGCGCGCGAGTCGACGCTGCGGACTTCGTTGAACGTGATGCGCGACGCGATCGACCAGTTCGAGTCGGACAAGGGCCGCTATCCAGATTCGCTCGACGAACTGGTGGAGACGCGATACCTGCGCGGGGTGCCGGTCGATCCGATGACCGGCAGCGCCGCGACGTGGGTACTCGTCACGCCAGGCGATCCGATGCTCAAGGGCAAGGTATTCGACGTGCGCAGCGGCACGGCCGGCCGCGGCAGCGATGGCCGCCTGATCGCCGACTGGTGAGCCGATGCGCGCCGCGCGCCGCGACCAGCGCGGGTTCACCTTCCTGTGGCTGATCTTCGTCCTTGCGGTGGTCGCGGCCGGCCTCGCCGCGATCGCTCAGCCGATCCACCTGGCGGTGCAGCGCGAACGCGAGGCCGAACTCATGTTCCGCGGCGGCGAGATGTCGCGGGCACTGGGGAGCTACCGCGTCGCCTCGCCCGCCAGTGCCGCAGCGGCGCCCGCCACGCTGCAGGAGTTGCTGGATGACCGGCGCGGGCCGCGTCCACTGCGTCACTTGCGCCGGCTCTACGCCGATCCGTTCACGGGAAAACCCGACTGGGTCTTGGTGCAGAACGACGACGGCCGAATCACCGGCGTGCACAGCCGCTCCGACGTGATCGCGCTGCGCAGCGTCGACCTGCCGACGCCGCTTGACGGACCACCACCGCGAGTCTCAGCGCGCCTTTTCAGCGCTGCCGTCGCGCCCGCAGCGTCGGCGGCCTCGCAACCAGCGAGCGCGAATTCCACGCAGGCGAAGCCTCCCGGCGGGAATCGATCACCTTTCCCCTAGTCCGAACGGCGCATCCAATGTGCAGGCGCGGTGAAGAAAGTCATCAAAGCTGACTAGTCTCTGCAATTGGAGGGAGGGCCCGGGATGTCGATCGAAAAAATACGGACGCACGACGTGCGCGAGGCTCAGGAGACCCGGCGTGTGCAGGCGATCGTGCACGCCATCGAGTGCGCCGTGGACGTGCGCCGGAAGTACCAGTTCTTCGTGTGGACGCAAGGCAGCTTCCAGACGCTGCTGCCGCACCAGCTCGCCGTTTGCGGCGTGTACGACCGCAACCGCAAGGAGGTTCGCCTCGAGGCCTTCAACAGCATCGTCGTGGCCGCACCGGTGTTGGGGGTGCTGACCGACGGCCAGTCGCCCCTGATGCAGTACGTGATCAACGCGTGGATCAACAACCGGGGCCGTGCGCTGGTGGTGCGTTTGTCCACGATGACCGCGCGCACCGTGGCGCCGTCCGTCGAGGCGCTGCAGGCGGCAGGCTTCGCCGAACTGCTGGTGCACGGCGTGTCGCGTCCACAGCGCGCCACCGAGATCGAGACGCTGTTCGTCTTCGCCTCGTCGGCCGCCACGGTGTCGCAGACGGAAGTCGACGGCATCGAGCTCATCCTGCCGCACCTGCACAGCACCTACCTGCGCGTGCAGGCGATCGAACGCGATATCGCCGAGACCGGCGCGCGTCCGCGCGCCCCGGGCGTCGGCTATTCCAGCGCCAGCATCAGCGAGCGCGAAGAGCAGGTGCTGGGCTGGGTACGCGAAGGCATGAGCAACCAGGAGATCGGCGTGCAACTGGGCATCAGCCCGTTGACCGTCAAGAACCATGTGCAGAAGATCCTGCGCAAGCTCGGCGCCACCAACAGGGCCCAGGCCGTCGCGCGCGCGATGAGCATGAACCTGCTGATGGGCGCGGTCTCCGACGCGGGCCCGTCCCGCAAGTGAGCACAGACTATCGGACTACCGCACGACGACGCCTGGTTCATCAAATCCAAAGCGCCAGCGTCCAAGCTCGCCACACGCCACCTTCCATCGTTCCGCACCATCGCGGGCCGCCCCCCGAGGCGTCCTGGAGCACAAAGCACATGAAGCAACTCACCCGCGCACTGGCCGGTTCCATCCTCGCGATCACGTCGCTGGCGACGCTGGCGGCACCGACCCGGACCGTCGTCCAGACCACCGACTATGGTCTGCTGTCGGTCCCCTACACGCAGAATTTCGGCCTGACGCTGGTGCCGATGGCGACGGACCACACGTTCCTCAGCGACTACGGCTTCACCATCGACACCGCCGGCACCCTCACCAGCGCGGTCGTCACATTCGACCTGGGCAGCGTGTTCCAGTTGTCCGACCTCACGCTGACGCTGCTGAGCGGCCCGGGCTGGAGCGGCGCGGTGCCCGCCGACCTGTCGGGCGCGCAAGTCGCCGACCGCGACTCGCGCATCCTCAAGACCGGCACCGGCATGCCGTCGACGCAGACCCTGGGGCAGGTCGCCCTCGCGCCGGGCCATTACACCATCGAGGTGAGCGGGCACGTCACCGGCACGAGCGGAGGCAGCTTCGGCGGCCTGTTCAACGTGGCCGCCGTGCCGGAGCCCTCGGGGATCGTCCTGGCGCTGGCCGGCTTCGGGCTGCTCGCGCTGCGCCGGCGCCGCACGCCGGCGCCTTGAGCCTCGGCCGCGCCTAGCGCACCGCGCCGGGCGCGCGTGCCGAGCCGGGCAGCTTCGTGGCCTCGAGCTGGTCGCGCAGGCGCTCGGCCTCGTTCTCCAGCTTCACCTGGCCGAAGCCGAGCACGGCATCGGGCGCGTCCGCATCGAGGTCGTGGCCACGCAGCCGCTCGATCATCTGCAGGCCCAGCGCATGCATCTCGCCGTTGGCCTTCTCGGCCGCGGCCAGCGACTGCGTGGCGCGCTGCAGCAGGGCAACCAGCGCCGCATTGGCCCGCGCACGCTCGTCCGCGGTCCGCTGCGCCTCGGACAGGCGCTGCGACTGCTGTTCGAGCCGCGCCGCGAGGTCGCGGCGTTCGGCATCGTCGCGCGCTTTCGCGGCGACAGCCTCCTCGGCCTGGCGAGCGAGTGTCGCGTTCAGCCGCGCCGCCTCGGAGCGCGCGCCTGCAAGCTGCGACTGCGCGCGCTTGGCCGCGTCGTCGAGCTTGTCGCGCTGGCTCGCCAGGTCGTCCTTCTCGCGCGCCAGCGCGGACTGCTGCTCCTGTGCCTGGCGCAGCGCGGCCTGCGTTCGCCGCAGCGCCTCCTTTTCGCGCGAGCCATGGTCGTCCTGCGCGGCGCACGCCAGTGACAGCGTGGTGACGGCGCACAGCAGCAGGAGGCGCAAGGCGGATCGATGAAAGGCCATGGCGTCAGAACCTCGTGCTCACGTCGAACTGGAGCACGTCGATCTTCAGCGGCGCGCTGCTCATGTCGCCGATGACAGTGGTGGGCTGGCTCGGGTTGGCCAGCGTGCGCACATGGTCGTCGAGACTGCGCGTGGTGGTCCAGCGCAGGCCGACGGAGGCGCGGCGGTCGAAGGCGTAGGAGCCGCCCAGGCTGAAGCCGCGGTAGTTGGTGCCGCCGAGGTTCCACGTGGTGTCGGTGAACGCATCGAGCCAGGCGTCGCGTTCGAACTGGCGGTAGGCCAGGAACGTGTTCCAGGCGCCCTTCTGCGCGAGGTCGCGCGAGCCCACCTGCAGGCGTGCCTGAACCCCGGAGGTCATGTTCGCGAGCGTGGCCACGGCTGTCGTTCCCGCGCGCCGCTCGATGTCGGCGAGGTCGAACGCGCTGTTCTTCACGTAGTCGAACGACAGGCCGACCTGCACCGGATCGAACTGCCGCAGCGTCAGCGCCGCGGTGACGTTGACCGGCCGGAACTTCGAGGCCAGCCCCCAGACCGGCGCGCCGGTGTTGGTGGGATCGTTGATGTTGATCAGCGTGTTGCCGCGCAGCCGGGCGCCGGCCGGGTACTGGCTCTGCTCGTAAGGGACGGTCGGCCCCAGCGCGCCCGTGGGCGCGGGCGCCACCTCGCGACTGCCCTCCACACGATGGAAGTCGTAGATGGCCGCGGACAGGCGGATGCTGGTGGCGTCGGTGACGGCCCAGTCGCC
>JACMOG010000053.1 GCA_014378125.1 Vitreoscilla sp.
GAACCCCGTGCCCTGTCTTCCGCACCCCCGGCCGCCAATGCCGCCACCGACCACATGCGCGAGTGGGCGCTGGGCACGAACGGCAAATGGGTGGCGATGGGCGTGCCCTCGAAGGGCGAATACGGCATCCCCAAGGACGTGATGTTCGGCTTCCCGGTCACCACCGAGAACGGCAAGTACAAGATCGTCGAGGGCCTTGCCATCGACGAGTTCAGCCAGGAGCGCATCGACAAGACGCTCAAGGAACTGACGGACGAGCAAGCGGGCGTCGCCCACCTGCTGTGAGATGACGGCCCCGGTCCGCGGAATACCGTGGACAGCCCCCGAGGGGCCGCGGGCGAGCTAACCTGAACGCGCGGCTTCTTCCGCGCGTTTCTCGTTTCTGGAAGCCTTGTCGAGATGACCACCGTCCCGCATCCCCGCGACGTCCTGTTCGAGGACGGCGACCCCACCACCGCGCTCCCGGTCTGCGACCACTATTCGGGCATCGAGCCGCGCATGCGCAAGAGCCTGGCCCTGCAGGCCGAGCTGGGCCCGGTCTTCGACGTCACGCTCGACGGCGAGGACGGCGCGCCGGTGGGCGGCGAGGTGGAGCACGCGCACCTCATCGCCGAGCTGGTGCAGTCGCCGGCCAACCGGTTCGACCGCGTGGGCGCGCGCATCGTGCCGCACGGTCATCCGGCCTTCGAACGCATGCTGGAGGTGCTGCTGCGCGACGCCGGCGAGCGCCTGGCCTACCTGATGATTCCCAAGCCGCGCGACGCGGCCGACTTCGAGGCCGCGGTGCACGCGGTCGACCTCGCGTCCCGCGCGGCCGGGCTCGCGCGCGAGGTGCCGCTGCACACGCTGGTGGAGACGCACGGCGCGCTGCGCGACGTCGAGCTGCTGGCGGCGCATCCGCGCGTCGAGTCGCTGTCGTTCGGGCTGATGGACTTCGTCTCCGCGCATCGCGGGGCGATCCCGCAGTCGGCGATGGGCGCCGAGGGCCAGTTCACGCATCCGCTGGTGGTGCGCGCCAAGCTCGCCATCGCCGCCGCCTGCCACGGCCACGCGAAGACGCCGTCGCACTGCGTGGTGACCGAGTTCAAGGACACGCGCCTGCTGCAGCGCGCCGTCGAGCGCGCGTGCCGCGAGTTCGGCTACACGCGCATGTGGAGCATTCATCCGGACCAGGTGCGCGTGATCGTCGACACCTTCGCGCCGACGGCGGCCGAGGTCGACCTGGCCGTGGAGGTGATCCTGGCCGCGCAGGCCGCCGACTGGGGGCCGATCCGCCATCGGCATGGCGGGCGCGAGCACCTGCACGATCGCGCGAGCTACCGCTACTTCTGGCACCTGATCGAGCGCGCGCACCGCACGTCGGCGGGCGGGCATTCGCAGCTGCCGGCCGAGGCCCGATTGCGCTGGTTCGGTCGTTGAGGCCGCACGTTTCGTGACGCAGTTGGCACTCCGCGGGCACGAAACACGGGGTCACAACTGAGTCTGTAGTCGCCGGGGACGCATCGCCGACAATCCGGAACCGCCCCATTCCGGAGACTCCGCCCGATGTTCCGCACCCTGACCGCCGTTGCCGCCTTCGCCGCACTCTCCACGCTGGCCTGCACCTCCGCTCTGGCCCAGACCGCCACGCCGGCCAGGAAGGTCGCGGCAAAGAAGCCCGCCGCCAAGGCCGAGCCCGTCGCCGCCATCAACGACGACCTTAACCCGGGCCAGCTGTCGATGGCCGATCGCGTGCTCACGGGCGTGGCCGACTGCGAGTTCAAGGAGAAGGTCAACGTCGAGAAGATCGTGGGCCACACGGGCAACTTCAAGGTCACCTACGACCACAGGACCTACGTGATGGTGCCCGAGGAAACCACCACCGGCGCGATCCGCCTGGTCGACACCGCCGGCGCCGTCGTGTGGATCCAGATCCCGATGAAGTCGATGCTGATGAACCAGAAGGAACATCACCGCCTGGTCGACAACTGCCAGGAAGACGAGCAGCGCATCGCGGTGCAGGCGATGCAGAACGCCGGCACGAATGCCGGCTCGCTGGCGCCGAACGTCGCATCTCCGGCTGCCGTGGCCGCGGCCAACGGGCTGGCGGATGCCAAAGCGGCCAACGCGGCTGCGGTGGAGACCGCGCCGCCGGGGTCGACGGTGACGACCACGAGCACGACGACGGTGACGACGAAGGCCACGCCGATGGCGCCGGTGAAGAGCGCGAAGACGCCGTCGACGGCGGCTTCGGGGATGTGGAAATAATTGCCTCGGTGTCAGGTCTTGAGTCTAATATCCTCGGTGTCAGGTCTTGAATCTTGCGCGGGAGGACTTGGCAGTGGGCGAGAACGCCTACGCGCGAGATGCGAGACCTGATACCGACTGACCAAGAAACACGGTACCTGGTCCACCGGCCGGGGCTTTGTTCTTAGTCA
>JACMOG010000652.1 GCA_014378125.1 Vitreoscilla sp.
CGATCGAACCAATCCAGGAACTGCGCCATGTGGTCGGGCACGTCTTCGGACGGCGGCGCCTGGTAGTGCACGGTCTCCCCGCCGGGCATCCCGCTGACGATCTGCATCGGATCTTCGTGTGTCCGCCAGGCGCCTGCCGTGGTGCGATGGACGCCCGAGAAGCCCGTCGGAAAGAGGGAAGCCTGCCAGCCGCAGAGACGTTCCTTGTCCAGCGGAACGTCGGTGCGGGTGGTCGCGTCGTGCAACAGCTCGATCAGGCCGTCCACATGGCGATCGACTGGCCCGGTGCTTGGCAGTCCGAGCTTGCGCAGGACGGACGAGCGAACCGCGGTCAGATCGGGTCGTTCCCCTTCGATGGCGGCGGTGGCCAAGGCTTCGGAGGCGGTCGCCTCCAGCGCGATCTCGCGTGCATCGGTGAGCCCGATCGAGAGTGCCTTGGCAACCATGTTGGCGTGCGCACCATACGCATCCGAGAGGTCACCAGCCAGCGCCGAGGCGTCGAACGTGAGCTTTGGCCAGTTATTCCGACGCCAGATCCAGGGGGTAATCAGGGTCATGAGCCGATTGTAGTGATCATTCGGCTCATATGTATTAGATGTATGAGCCGATTAATCTATCATTCGGCTCATGGCGTCGAGACGCACTGGTCGAATGTCAGTAGACGAAAGGGATCAGCCGCCTTGTCCGGGCCACGTAGTCGACATACTGGCCGCCCAGTCCTGCCGTCAACGCCGCCTCTTCCACCGCGATCCGCCGCATGAACGCCAGCACGATCGGAACGAGCAGCATCAGCAAGGCCAGCGCATTCCCGCCACACAGCCCGATGCCCACGAAGGTCATCAACGACCCGGTGTAGGCCGGATGCCGGATGCGGCGATACGGGCCTGTGTCGATCACCTGGTGATCCGCCGCGATGGCCACGTCGAAGGTGAACAGCCGGCCCAGGTAGGCCATCGAGTACCAGCGCAAGGCCAGGCCCGCGACGAACACCGCGATGCCGCTGGCGTAGACGCCGGTCACCGCTGCCGGCCCCATGTCGAACAAGGCATCGAACCTGGCCTGCGGGAACCGTCGTCCCACCACCCACGCCAGACCGACGCTGATGAAGATGATCGCCATCAACAGCCGCAGCGATCCTCGATCGGCTCGACGAGACGCATCGCCGGACAGCCGCGACCTCATGAGATACAGCTCGGCGACGAGCACGATGCCCAGCATCGCCTGCACGAGGGGAAAGTGCGGCGTCACAGGCGGTACATCCAGTCGGCCTCGTCGTGCGGCGCCTGGCGCACGATCTGGGTGGGCGTGCGGCCGCTGATCTGCTTGCACTCGCGCACCAGGTGCGACTGGTCGGCGTAGCGGGCGTCGGCGGCGTGGGCCGCCCAGTCGATGGGCTGGCCTGCCTGGATCAGCACGCGGGCCTTGCGCAGGCTGCGCTCGCCGCGCCACAGCCGCGACAGGCCCGGCACGTTCATGCCGCCCTCGCGACGCGCGAGTCGCTGCACCTGCCGCGGGCCGACGCCCAGCATCCGGCTGGCCAACTTCAGGCCGATGTTGGCGCCCAGGCGGCGCAGCCGCATCCAGGCGCTGGTGCGCAGCGATGTCGCATGGTCGGCCATGAACTGGTCGACGAGGTGGCGGCGCTCGTCATCGTCGCGCGCGTCGGCCACGGCTTGCACCAGGCGCAGCCCGTGATCCGGCAGTACCTGCGTGGCGTCGACGAAGCCGTCCTGGATGGCGGCCAGGTGCACGCCGAACAGCGCGTGGAAGGCATCGGGGTAGAACACGGCGCAGAAGCTGTGGCGCTCGCCTTCGTTGCGCGACACGCAGGGCCGGCTCTGGCAGCCGTGCACGAAGTGCCGCGGCAGGGACCGATCGCGCGGCGAGTCGCCCTGGGACAGCAGCTGGATGCGGCCTTCCAGCATCCAGGTGATGCAGCAGTACGGATTGGCGGGAAACCGGTTCAGCCGCTCGCGTTCCTCGAGCGCGCACCCGCGCGTGTCGCGCACGACCAGCATGAACAGATGCTCGCTCCACCGTGCCGCGGGCGGCCACATGCGGGCGATCGGTCGGCGGCGAGGGGGGGTGTGAGGAGCCATCGGGCGATTCTGCCCAGGAGCGCTGTCCGATGATTGAAGGATCACGACATCGGACGGTGCGGCCCGCTCAGGCCGCCGTGCCCTCGATGAAGCGCTGCATGTAGCGCGCTACGTCCAGCCCCGCGTGTGGCAGCGCCATGTCGGCGCGCACCTGCTCGCGTCGCTCGGCGGGAACCGACTCGGGCCGCTTCGCCAGGATCCACGCGCTGTAGTCCTCGACGAACTCCGGGTGCGGCTGGATGCAGAACACGCGGTCGTCGACGCTGTAGGCGGCGACGGGGCAGAACTCGCTGCGGGCCTGCAGCGTGGCGCCCACGGGCAGCGACATCACCTGGTCCTGGTGCGAGGCCAGCAACGACACGGCGTTGTCGGCGGCGTCGCGCTTCAGCGGCGTGGCGCCCACCCACTCGTAGTCCATGCGGCCCATGCCCCAGCCCTTGGACGCGCGGCCCACCTGGGCGCCGAGACAGTAGGCGATGAGCTGGTGGCCGAAGCAGATGCCCAGCAGCTTCTTGCGTTGCTTCAGCAGCTCGGTGACGTGGCCGCGCAGGGTCTGTACCCAGGGCTCGTCGGAGAACGAGTCGGCCTTGCTGCCGGTCAGCAGCACGGCGTCGTAGTCGTCGAACGACGCGGGGTATTCGCCGCGCGTGGTGTTGAAGCGATCGAACTCCCACGGCACGCCGGCGGCCGCGAACATCGTCTCGGTCATGGCGCCGTAGCTGATGTAGGCGTCGACCACGGCCGGGTCGAGGTTGTCGTTGTCGAGGATGCAGATCTTCAGGGGCGAGCTCATGCCGGAATGGTAAGCCGGCTTCAATACCCCGACGTGGCGCTCTTGATCGCGGCGTCTGGATTGCGGCTCAGCCAGGCCCGCTGCACCGGGTCGATGAGGATCCAGCCGCGGCCGTCGGGGCGACGATCGAGCATGCCCTTGGCCGCCAGGGCCTCCAGGGCGCGGCTGATGCTGGACGGCGCCACCTTGGCGCCCAGCCGCGTCGCCGCCCAGGCGACGCTGTCGGCCGCGGTGGGCGGCCTGTCCTCGTAGACGAGCTTCAACGCCACCTGCTGCAGCCCGGTGAGTGCGCGCCAGGTGGCCGACCATTTGTTGGGCGACTGCTGGCTCAGCATCTCGTCGAGCGCGCGATCGAGGTTCCAGGCCGGGTTGGCCATCACCAGGCTCACGGCATGCAGGAACGGCTCGGGCTGCGTGCCCAGCTGCAGGAAGGCCTCGTGCGCCAGCACCTGGTTCAGGTCGCGCCGCGTGGCCTCGCGAAACTTGCCCGCCACGAAGCCGATGAAGTCGAGGCCCAGCGGCTCGTAGCCCTCCGTGCGCGCGAAGCCGTACAGCGGCGTGTTGGTGCGCGAGAACATGTCCAGCAACTGCACGTCGGACGAGCCGCTGAAGATCGCGCCGATGCGCTTGTCGGCCTGCGTGAGCGCCGCGCGCAGCGAGGCCGAGATCTGCGGACCGTTCTTCGCGGAGGCGATCGACTGGAACTCGTCGAAGACGAGCACCAGGTCGTGCCGGGTCTCCTCGAGGATCTGGGTGAGCAGGCTGTCGAGCATCAGCGCCGGACGCTCCGGCGTCTGGCGTTTCGGCGGATCGCCCAGGTCGATGCTGGCGCCCATCATCCCCAGGCGCTTCACCGGCGTGCTGCGGGTGCGCCGCACGCCCTTGGGCTTCACGCTGAGGCTCTCCAGCGCCTTCTGCAGGGCGTAGTTGATGCCTTGCAGCGGGTCGTCCACGTCCATCCAGCAGTCGATGTAGACCGCGACGGCGCCGCGCGACTGCACGTACGGGATCACCTCGTCGCGCAGCAACGTGGTCTTGCCGGTCTGGCGCGGGCCGAACATGGCGATGCGCTCGTGCGACAGCAGCCGGTCGCCCAGCGTGGTGGCCAGCGGTGGGCGGGCGTAGTGCCACGCCTGGGTCAGGTCGGACATGAGGACTTGCGCAAAGTGAGGCGTTGGCGAATTTTACGCATCGATGCGTAATTGCGCAAACGCCTCGCGACGAGCCCCCTACTGGAACGTGACGGCGCCGTTGACCGCCAGCGTGGTCGGATACACCGCCGGGCTGCCGGTGGTGGGCACCGACAGGTTGGCGCCCGTCAGCTTGGTGCCGTCCGACAGGGCCGGCCCGCCGCCATCGCCCTGGAAGTCGACTTGCGCGATGAGCATCGTCGCCAGCACGGACGCCACCGTCAGGCTGGTGTCGGCGCAGTTCTGGTTGATGACGAACGAGCTCAGCGGAATCGAATACGCGGTCGAGGCCTGGGCCGTCGGCGTGAACACGGACAGCAGCTTCACGTTGCAGGGGTTGCCGTTGACGGCGTAGTGCTTGCCCATCGTCAGCAGCACGCCGACGTTGGGGGTGGCGCTCGAGAACCATTCCGGATTCATGCCGAACTGGAACTGGATCGTCGTCTGGCTGGTGATCTGCACCCCCGGGGTGTCGGCCGACGCGCTCGGGCCGCCCGTGACGCCCGGCGCGCCGAGGAAGATGCCCACGTACTCGTCCGTGGCCGGCGTCGGCGTCTGGTAGTAGTAGTAGAACGCACTGGCGTCGGCCGCGACGCCGGGCACGAACGCGCCGCCGCCGCCGCAGAAGCCGGAGCAGTTGTAGCCGTCCTCGTTGCTGCCGCTGTACCCCCCGAAGCTGCCGCCCTCCACGGTGAGGCTGCCGCCGGCGAAGCCCGAGGAGAACGTGAGCGTCTGCGGCGCGGGCGCGCCGGCCACGGGGAACGAATCGGCCACCGGTGCGGCGGCGCCATAGGTTGCATTGCCAGCCTGGCTCGCCACGATGGTGCAGGTGCCGCCCGCCAGCAGCGTCAGCGCGGTGCCACTGACCGTGCAGACGCTCGGCGTGCTCGATGCGTAGCTCACGGCCAGGCCGGACGACGCCGTGGCCGAGAGAGCCGGCGGCGCGGTGCCCACGGTCTGGTTGCCGGGCGACGCGAACGTGATGGTCTGCGCGACGGGCGCCGCGGCCACGGTGAACGACACCGATACCGGCGGGGCCGCCGCGTAGATGTTGTTGCCGGCCTGCGTGGCGGTGACGCTGCAGGTGCCGACGGCCACCAGCGTGAGCGTGGTGCCGCTGACGGTGCACACGCTGGGGGTGGTGCCGGCCAGCGAGACGGACAGCGCGGAGCTGGCCGAGGCCGACAGCGCGGGAGGCGCCGTGCCCAGGGTCTGGTTGCCTGGGGATCCGAACGTGATCGCCTGCGCGGTGGGCTGGCGCGGCGGGTCGCCGGCGCTGCCGCCCCCGCAGGCGGCAAGAAAGGCGCCGGCGGCGATGGCCGTGGCGGTGGCGCCGAGGCGCCGCGCGAGTCGAACGGAGTCTTGGCTCATGATGTTGTTGTCCACGCTCATTTCGCCCAGTAGATGCCGTCCACCAGGATGGGCGTGGTGATGTTGCCGCCGTCGGCCTTGCCGGTGATCGCGTAGGTGTCGTTGATGACGAACGGGTTGGTGACGGTGGCCAGGTCCAGCTTGGCCTTCGTCGAGTCGGTCATGCCGAAGGCCATCGCGCCGTACGGCGTGATCGCGCTGATCGGGATGTGCACGTCGTGCCAGGCGCCGTCGTTGACGTAGCCGTAGTCGCCCGAAGCGATCGGGATGTAGACGTCGTACAGGCTCGCGCCGGTGGCGGTGCCGGTGAGGAAGCCGACCGAGACCTTGCCCGGGTAGGTGGTCTTGATGCTGAAGTTGAGCGTGCCCGTGGCCTGGAAGTTGGACAGGTTCTCGGCGCCCGTGGTGAAGTTCACCGTCATGCCCCAGCCCCAGCTGAGCGGCGTGGGCGTGATCTGCATGCTCTTCGTGCCTTCGGCGGCGGTGGTGGAGATCTCGGTCGCCACCGCGGTGGTGCCGTCCTGCCACGCGCCCCACGCCCATGCCGAGGACGGCAGTGCCTCGCCGGGGGTCACCGTCTCGGCATACACCGTGTAGCGGTCGGCGGTGACGGGTCCCGCGGCCATGGTGGGAATGAAGTACACCGCGTCGGCATCGGTGGTCGTGCCGGCCTCCCAGTCGGCCTGCGGGATCAGCGACTGCACCACGTAGCGCGCCTTGCGGGCCACGTCGAACAGGCCCCAGCCATCGTCGCCGCCCTTCCACGGCTCGTCGAAGGCCTCGAACCAGACGATGTTGACCGGGCCGCCGGCCGACGCGTGCCACGCGGCGAGGCGGTCGCAGTACATCTTCTGGTTGACCGTGTGCGCGCGCAGCGTCTCGCCGCCGGTGGCCACGGCCTTCCAGCCGGTCTCGCCGATGACCATGGGCAGCGCGGTGTAGCCGATGCCGTGCAGGTAGGTCTGCGCGGCGGCCACGTCCTGCTTGGCCTTCGCGATGGAGGCGTCCATCATCGCGGCGGCGCGCAGGTTGGCGGCCACGCCGGTCTGCTGCCAGTCCCACGACGTCGGGTCGCTGACGGTGTCGAGCAACGAATACGTGTGCAGCGACACGAAGTCCACGGTCTTCAGCAGCTCGGCGGGCGCCGAGGCCCAGAAGGCCCAGTTGTCGTCGGTGGTCACCGGCTGCTTGATGCCCGCGCGCACGCTGGTGAGGAACGCGGCGATCTGCGTGGGCGTGAACTTGTTGAACGACCAGCTGACCATCGTCTCGTTGCCGACGCTCACCGCCTCGACGATGTCGTCGTAGGTGTTGGCCAGGGCCATCGCGCGCGCGATCTCGGCCTGGTTGAAGGCGTCGTTGCCGGAGATGACGTAGGCGCCGAGATGCACCTTGATGTCGAGCTGGTTGGCGCGGATCACCTGCAGCGTGAGCCTGGACACGTTGTCGGAACTATCGAACAGCCGGATCAGCTTGATGTCGGCCTGCAGCAGCAGTTGCAGGTCCTGCAGCACCTCGGCCGACGTCACGGTCTCGGTGTCGCGGTTGTTGCTGCGGAACGGCGAATAGGCCGCGGCGTGGCGGGTGGCGTAGTCGGCTGGAAGCGCACGGAGGGAGACGCCGCCCGACGGGACGGTGCCACCGCCGCCGCAGGCGACCAGTGCGAACGCGAGAGTGACGGCCAGCGCCAGGCGCATCAGGATTGAGCGTGAGGTCATGAGGTTGTCCGGGTGATCAGAAGACGTACACGGCGCCGACGAGAAAGCCGTTGCCGTTGCGCGTGACGCGCGAGTCGACGCCGGTGAACGCGGCGTTGCCTGGCATCGACATGGGCGACAGCCCCAACCTTCCGTAGTGCACGAAGTTGAACGACCCGTAGACCTGGAACCCCTTGTAGACGTCGTAGTTGAGGCCCAGCGTGTTGAACGTGGCCCAGTTGGACTGCCCGCGCTCGCTCGGGTTGGCCGTCTTGGCCTTGCCCAGGTACGCCATGCCGGCGGAGGCCGTCCACTTGTCGATGTTGTAGCGGATGCCCGCGAACGCGTCGTTGGACGTGGCCGAGTAGCCCGGGTTGGCGATGCCGTCGCGCGTGCCGTTCCAGTCGACGTTGAACATGTCGTTCCACAACGAGCCGGCCGCCGCGTACTGCGTGATCACCGCGTCGGCGCCGCTCCAGCGGTTGCGCCGGTAGCCGCCCGACACCTCCACCGCGGACGTGACCTGGTAGCGCCCCATCACCTCGGCGATGCTCTGGCCCGCGCCCCCCACCTTGCCGTCGTCGGCCGGGTTGCCAGTGAGCGCGGTGAACGGGCCGTGGCCCCATGCCTGCGGGTTGCCGTTGCGCGAGTCCTGGTAGACGGCGTCCAGCACGAAGTCGCCGTGGTGGTACTGGCCGTAGAACTCCCAGAAGCGCGGCTTGTGGATCTTGAAGCGCGTGTCGCCGCGGTCGTAGGTGGCCTCCAGCACGAGGTCGCCATCCATCACGTCGAAGGTGCGCGTGGTGTAGCGGATGGCCTCCTTGTTGATGCCGTAGCCCGCGCCGCTGGCGCCCCATTCGTCGGCCAGGCCCACGTTGCTGCCGTACGGAAAGTCGGCCAGGGCCCAGCCGCGCGTGGTCATCCTGCCCACGTGGATCGAGCCGTAGTCCTCGTGGCTGATCCCGATGTTCTCCTCGTACTTCGTGCCGGGAATGTCGATCTTGCCGTTGCGCCAGCGCTGGCTCAGCAGGCCGGTGAGCTTGAAGCCTTCGCCAAGGTCGAAGTGCGCGCCCAGGTAGGGCTGGAACAGCGTCAGGTGCGTGGTCTCGGTGTGATACGGCTCACCCACAACCAACTGGTCGGCCCACACGCGTTGCTTGTCCTCGCCCTGGAAGCGCTGGCACTCGTTGCACTGGTTGCTGGCGCGGCCGATCTCGGCCTTGCCGAAGCCGGTGAGGCTGAAGGGGCCGTAGTCGATGGCATGCGCGCCGGCGCAAAAAGCCAGGGCGGCTGCGGGCACGGCGGCGCGCAGGGCGAGGGTTCGATTCTTCATGGTGGCCTTGTCTCGGAGCCGTATTATTGAAAGCGCTTTCACAGAATAATGCGTTCGACGGTCGAGCGTCAACGCCTATGGCGTGGGTGTTTCCCCTCTCCCCGACGCGCGGCTTCAACGCTTGTTCAGGCACCTCAGGGGAGGACGGTATTGACATTTGTGAAAGCGATTTCACACTGCGCGCACCCCGAACCCAGGAACGCCTCCATGAAGAACCCCTCGTCGCGCGCGATCGCCCTGTCGCTGCTGGCCGCCGCCCTCGCCTCGCCGGCGCTGGCGGAGCGCGAGAAGGTCGGCGCCGGCGCGGTGTGGCTCACCACGCAGGGCAGCGATCGCGACCCGCCGGCGGCGCCGCATCGCACGCCGGCGATGCTGGCCACCGCGGCCCAGACCAACCAGTGGTACTCGTCGCTGATCTTCAGCGCCACGCCCGAGGTGATCTACGCGCAGCCGCTCAGCGTGAAGGCCACGCCCGCCGGCCTCGAGATGGCGTTGCCGCGCAAGGAGGTGGTGCCCACGAGCCGCGGCGACACCGAGATCCACTACCCGCACCGCGATCCCTTGGTCATCGCGCCGGTGGCCTTCGCGCCGGGCGCGGCCCGGCTCGCGAAGGCGGGCGACTGGTCGATCGACATCGACCAGTCCAACGGAGCCGACCACATGGACGCCGCCGTGGCGCACGGCAGCCCGTTCGTGTGGCTGCACGTGTCGCGCGGCGATGTGCGCGTGAGCCTGCCCGGCGCGGGCGAGCGTCTCGCGCCCGCGGGGGACGCTCGCGTTCTGGCGCTGCGGGTCAAAGGCAGCGTGTATGCCCTCTTCGCGCCCACCGGCGCGCGCTGGGAGCAACAATCGCCCACGCAATGGGTGGCGCACATGCCCGCCGGCCGCGACTACCTGTCGGCCGCCGCCCTGCCCGACGCCACGCCGGCCACGCTGGCGCTGTTCACGCAGCATGCCTACGCGTTCATCGCCGACACCCACGTGGCCTGGCGCTACGACCCGGCCGCCAGCAACGTGTCCACCACCTTCGAGGCCGTCACCCAGGTGCAGGAAGGCGATGCGCAGCCGCCGTTGCTGGGCCTCTATCCGCACCAGTGGTACGGCAACGCCGGCGTCGAAGGCAAGCTGGGCCCGGCGTTCGACACCGTGCGCGGCCAGCTCCGGCTGCTGGCCGCCGACCGCTTCGAGACCCAGGTCCGCTACACCGGCTTCGTGCCGTTCTGGCCCAGCCTGAAGTCCGATGACCGGCTGCCGGAACTGCGCGACCTGCTCAAGACCGACCAGCGCAACGCGCGCCGGATGCTGCTGGAGAACGGCAAGGGCGCGTACTGGCAGGGCAAGGGCCTGCAGCGCATCGCCACGCTGATGGACGTGGCCGAGCAGCAGGGCGACCTGCCGGCCCGCGACGACCTGCTCAAGCTGTTGGAGGGCCGCGTGCAGGACTGGTTCTCGGGCGACAGCAACAAGACCTACTTCCGCTACTCGAAGGCGCTGGGCACGCTGGTGTCGTACCCCGACGAATACTTCGCCGTCGAGCAGATGAACGACCACCACTTCCACTACGGCTACTGGATCCACGCGATGGCCCAGATCGCCATGCGCGACCCCGCGTGGGCGGCCAAGGATCGCTGGGGCGGCATCGTCCAGCGGATGGTGTCCGACATCGCCACCACGACGCGCGGCGGCGCGGACTTTCCCTTCGTACGCAACTTCGACGCCTACGAGGGCCACTCGTGGGCTTCGGGCGTGGGGCTGGGCGACGCGGGCAACAACCAGGAGTCGTCGTCGGAGGCCGTCAACGCCTGGGCCGGCCTGATCCTGTGGGGCGAGGTCACCGGCGACAAGCCGCTGCGCGACCTGGGCGTGTGGCTCTATGCCAGCGAGACCAACGCCGTGCAGCAGTACTGGTTCGACCTGCACCACCTCGTGTTCCCGCCCGAGTACCGCAACATCGAGGCGAGCATGCTGTTCGGCGCCAGGTACGCCCACAACACCTGGTGGATCGACGAGCCGCGCGAGATCAAGGGCATCAACCTGCTGCCGGTGACCACCGCGTCGCTGTACCTCGCGGGCGACCCCGACTTCGTGCGCCGGAGCATTGCCGAGCTGCCGGCGCAGACCGCGGCCTACGAGTCGCGCATGCACCGCGCCGATCCGCCCGACGTGTGGCAGGACATCTTCGCCGAGACCCTGGCCCTGGCCGACCCGAAAGCCGGGCTGGCGCTGTGGAACCGCTGGGGCGCGGTCGAGGCCGGCGACAGCCGCTCGCACGCGCTGCACCTGATGCTGAGCCTGCGGCACATGGGCACCGCCGACCGGTCGGTGACGGCGGACACCCCGCTGTTCTCGGTGTTCCGCAACGCGGCCGGCAGGACGTACCTGGCGTACAACGCCGGGGCCGACCCCGTCGACGTCACGTTCAGCGACGGCGTGCGGTTGAAGGTGCCGCCCCACGCGCTGGCGCAGCAGGCGCCATGAAGCGGGGCCTGGCCCCCGCGCCACGTGCCTTTCGACCCCTCCCGATTTACCCGCAGTCCGCGGAGTTGTTGCTCCCGTGTAACCGGCCGCTCCATTCGTCAATACGGGCGAACTGGACGGTCCGCACGAGCTCCTCTTTGGACTGAGTGCCTCGGGTGCCTGCATACTGTGAGGATGAGCGAAGATTTCAAGCCCGGGACGAGACCGCTGCTGCGGCTGGCCGGGCTCGATGCGGTGCGAGCCTTTGTGTCGCGTGCGGAAGAGACGCACGTGATCTGGACCGCCGTCGTCGCATTGATGTTGAGGCTGTACCAGGAACCCGATGCCAAGGTCCGACGCGAGTCGGGCCCCACGGACTCGCAGGTTGTCGCAGCCCTGCGCGTCGTTCTCGGAGAGAACTTCGGCGGCGAGTCGGCCGACTACACGTCCTGGGCCCTCGTGCGCTACGGCTGCCGCCAGAAGCCCACCATGGCCGCGCTCCATCCCTGGGAAGGGCTGATGTTCGAATGGCAGCAGCGGCGCGCCAGCGCCCCCCGCATCGCGTTGATGCTGCGCGACGCCGGCCTCGTCAAGCCGCTCAAGCCCGCATCGCTGGAATCGCTGGACGGCTGGGTCACCGCCCCGGTGAAGGCGCTGGGCGAGGCCACCGAGATCATCGAGGCCTTGTTCAGCGAGCGCCTGGTCTCGTACAACCTGCACGACGACGGCACCACGCCGGCGCACGACACGCTGTTCGGCGGCCTGGTGGCCTCGCTGCTGCCGCAGGGCCGGTTGCAGCAGCTGCGCCAGACGCTGGTGCGCGGCGACGAGCGCGCCACCTGGCACGTCGAGTACACGTTCGAGGACGAGACGGCTGTCTTCGAGGCCACGGCCAGCGGCTCCGCGCTGGACGTCGACTCGGTGATGGGCGGCGTCGACGCGCTGGTGGAACGCATCGGCCGTCCCGAGCGCGTGTATCGCCTGGCGCCCGGCCGCTACAACAACGGCGAGACCGGCGTGTTCGTGCTGGCCGACGCCAGCCGGTTTCCCGAGATCGCCTGGCGCCTGCGCCTGCCGCTGCTGCGCAGCCCCAGCGTGGCCGACCTGCCCGCGGGCATCCCCACGGCGGCGCCCGAGCCCTTGCGCGTGGGGGCGCGTCCGATGGCGCCGCGCCCGCCCTCGCCCGCCGTCGCGGCTGCGGCGCGCGAGGCCGCCCAGGACGACGTGGCCGTGGCCACCGGGCCCGGCGCCACGGCGCCCATGTCCCTGCTCGAGTCGCAGTTCATCACCGTGATGCCGCCGTCATCGGGCCCGGTGGAACGCGCCGCCGACCCGAGCATGAAGCAGCTGATCAACGCCCTGCGCCGCTCCTTCGGCGCCGGCCGCCTGCTGCAGGGCGGCCGCTGGATGAAGCAGGTGCGCTCCGAGCCGCCGGCCTGGATGACGGCCAGTGGCGACCCGGTGCGCATCTTCTACGAGAAGCAGGAGACGCTGTTCCGCAAGGGCCGCATCGGCTGGGGCGCGCTGGTGCAGGCCGACGACGGCGTGTTCGCCCCGGGCCAGGACGACCTGCCGGGCGTGCTCGTGTACAGCGAGGACGACCATTTCGACGCCCGCCCGATGGAGCTCGCCGCCATCGGCGCGCGCCTGCTCGAGTTCAAGGCGGCGGGCGGCGCGTCCGACCTGGCCCGCTTCGCGCAGGGGGTGCGCAACGACACCGGACGGCCCCTGGGCGTCACGGTGCCGGCCGCGCTCAGCGCCAAGGAACCCCTGCTCAGCAGCTTCGTCGCGATCCGCGCGCACCTGCCCGAAGGCATCCTGGCCGGCACGTGGTTCCCGGTGCTGATCCACCCGTCCAGCGTCGTGCCGATGATCGTGCCGTCCACGTTCTGGCCGCCCGCCATGTTGCAGGCGTGGAACGAGCGCCGGATGATGCTGGCCGCCGCCGTCTAGGTCGCGCGGGTGGATCCTGCGACTTCGCGCAGGATGACAAGCATCACGTTCTCAGCGCCGGCCCCACAGCCGGCGCAAGGCGTCCGGCAGCAACGCGCCGCCGTGCTTGAGCGAGTGCCCGCCCGAGCCCACCACCAGCTGGTGTTCATAGCCCACGTAGGCCAGCGCCGCCGCCATCTGCCGGTTGGCGTGCAGCCAGTGGCCGAACACGATGTCGAGGTCGTTCTCGCCGTCCTGCAGGAACAGGCGCAAGAGCTTGGCCGGCGCGCGGCGGATCGTGTCGGGCCACGCGTTGCCGCCGCGCAGGTTCACGAACGAGCCGCAGTGCGACACCACGTTGCCGAAGGACCGGGGCGCGTGCCACGCGGCCGCGGTCGGGCACCGGCATGCCTGGCAGCATCCGGCCCAGTTGGGCGGCGAGCGGGGAGTCGTCGAAGTCGTCGGCCATGGGGTTTGGCTTTCAGTTCACGGGGGTGTCGAGGAAGCGCGCGAGATCGGCGCTCCACAGCGCGGCGTCGGCGCCCGAGGCGAGATGCCCCTTGTCGCTGTCCAGCTCGATGTAGTGCGTGGCGACGCCGGCCGCGGCCAACACCGGCAGCACCCGCGGCGCGAGCGCCGGCGGGAACGCGGCGTCGCTGTGCGAGTTCACGTACAGCAGCGGCGCACGCATGGCGGGCAGGCGCGAGCGCACGTCGTGCCACTCGCAGGCCCGGGTCAACGCCAGCAGCGCCGTCGGGTCGAAGACGGAAGCCCAGTCGGTGGCCAGGCGCCGGATCTCGGCCTCGCGCGCCGCCGCGTCGGGAAAGGCCTGGGCGAGCTCCGACTCGATGCCGTAGCGCCTGAGCGTGGCCGCGCGCAGCGTCGTCATGAAGGGCCGCATCGAGCCGGGCGTGTCCACGTAGTCGCCGCTACGCCATGCGGGCACGCCCTCCAGCGTGGCCAGCAGGCCCGCTGCCGTCGTCACGCTGGGCAGGTTCCACGGCGACGACACGGCGGCGACCACGCGCTCGACGAAGTGCGGATACGCCACGCCCCATTCGAACGCCTGGTAGCCGCCCATCGACGGGCCGACGGCCGCGGCCAGCCGCGTGACGCCGTAGTGGTCGAGCAGCCGCTTCTGCGCGCGCACCATGTCGCCGATGGTGATGTCGGGAAACGCCGTGCCGTACGGCCGGCCGGTGTGCGGGTCGAGGCTGGCCGGGCCCGTGCTGCCGTAGCTCGAGCCAAGCGCGTTGGGGCACACCACGAAGAAGCGGCCGGTGTCGATCGCGCGACCCGGGCCGACGAGATCGCACCAGGCGA
>JACMOG010000653.1 GCA_014378125.1 Vitreoscilla sp.
GCCTGACGCAGCCGGGGGCCTGAGGGGTCTGGCATCTCCTGGCGCCGCGCAGCGGCGTGAGGCCATGCCTGGCCCCGATCGAACGCTGCTCCGGCGATCGGGAGCCACTCACGTCCTGCCCCGCCCACAAGGGTGAGAAATCGCAGGCCGGCGACAGCGCGCTGATGGGCCCCAGCTCGCGCATCAGCCGGTTGACGATGCCGCGCGCCGGCCGGCCGCTGAACAGGTTGGTGAGCGCGGTATGCCGGCCGGCGTCGTCCTGCAGCGCGGCGCGGTGAACGGCGCTGGTGGTGGCCTCGTCGCACGGCAGGAAGGCGGTACCGACCTGGACGGCGCTGGCACCCAGGCGCAGCGCGTCGTCGATGGCGGCGAACACGCCGCGATGGCCGCCGGCCTCCAGGCCCTGCGCGATGATCGCGTCGACGCCGTGCGCGGCCAGCCACCGCGACTCGGCCACCGTGGTGGCCGACGACCACACCTGCGCGCCCGCGCGCCTCACGCGCTCGAGCAACGGCGCGGGCGGGGTCTGGCGCCGGCACCGCGTGGCAGAAGAAGTTGAGGTTCACCGGCAGGTCGCCCGCGCGACACAGCGTGCCGACCGCGTCGCGCAGGGCCTGCGGCGTCATCGCCGCGCCCGGCAGCGACCCGAGCGCGCCCGCGCCCGACACGGCGTCCGCCATCGCGGCCCCCTGGAAGCCGGCCATCGGAGCCTGGACGAGCGGCAGCTCGAGGCCCAGGCGCCGGGGGAATTCGCGGGTGGCGGCGGTGTTGCGTATGCGCTCATGTTGGCATCGATCGGACGACCTCGGCTGCTGTCGGGGCATGGGACTTGCCGAACGAGCGCAGGCCTTCCCGCCGCCCGCCCGGCGGCCCGACTCCAACCTCAAAGGAAAACCATGAAATCGAACTCGCTGACCCTGTTGTCCACCGCCGCGCTGGCGCTTGCCGTCTCGATGGGCGCGCACGCCCAGGCCTCCGCGCCCGCCGCCAAGCTGTCGCACCAGGACAAGAGCTTCCTGAAGAACGCGGCCGAAGGCGGCAACGCCGAGGTGGCCGGCAGCAAGGTCGCGCTGGCCCAGTCGGCCAACGCCGACGTCAAGACCTTCGCGCAGATGATGATCGACGACCACGGCAAGGCTGGCGCCGAGCTGAAGGGGTTGGCCGACCAGAAGGGAGTGAAGGTCTCCGATACGCCCACCATCACCCAGAAGACCGAGATCAAGATGCTGTCGGAACGCAAGGGTTCCAGCTTCGACCAGCACTACGCCGACTCCATCGGCGTCAAGGATCACCAGGACACGATCAAGCTGTTCCAGAAGGAAGTGGACAAGGGTACCGACGCCGACGTGAAGGCCTGGGCCGCGAAGACGCTGCCCACGCTGCAGCATCACCTGGAGGCCGCGCAGGCGCTCAAGGCCAAGACCGACGCCGAGCCGAAGTCGTGAGCTCGATGAGCTTATGACCCCCAGTTCCTGGCGCATCGGGCCCCGTCGCGGGCCTGATGCTTGCCAGGACTGCGCAACGCTCCAACCCTTCCAGAGGACACGACCATGCGACAGATCGTTGTCGGGACCTTCGACCAGCAGGACTCCGCACGCGCCGCCATCGCCGCGCTGGCCAACGACCGGTTCGATCCGCGTCGCGTCCATGCCATCGAGACCCACACGCACGTGCTGGATGACGATCCCGTGCCCGCGCCCCCGCCGCCCATCACGGACGACAGCGTGGTCGACCACCTGCGCAACTTCCTCGCGGGCCTGTTCGGCGTCACCCACGACGTCAGCGTGTATGCGGCCGCGATGCGCCGAGGCGGCGCCGTGGTGCGCGTGGACGTCGAGGACCAGCCGGAGGCCGTGCGCGCCGAGCTCGCCTTCGTGAAGGCCGGCGCGATCGACATCACGCGGCGCACGCGTCACTGAGCCCGATCGGTAGAACCCCCTACGCACGTCGCGGCGCCCGCTGTCGCCGCCACGCCACGTGGCGTTTCCGAGCACAGGCAACGCCGAGCCGTTCCCGTATGCTCGCGCGGACCCCGCCGATCCTGGCGGGCGTCGCGTCGCTCCCATGAAAGAAAAGCAACAACAGCTCCAGGCCCAGCGCCTCAACACCACCTCCATGACGGTGGTGAGTTCGTTGCTGCAGTCCTTGCTCATCGGGCTGTTCGCCTGGAACGGCACGGTCACCTGGAACGCGGCGATCGCGTTCTGTGCACTCAGCGTCGGCAGCACGGGACTGTTCTGGCTGTCGGTGCGCCGCGGCTGGAACCTGTCGTTCCGCGACCGCTGGCTGCTGTGGGCGCAGCTGATGTGCAACTACGTCATCCAGCTCGTGTTCATCGTGGCGGCGCCGCGGCTGTGGATGATCTTCATGGCGTCGAGCCTGGTGTCGTTCAACTACGCGATGCTGGGCTTCACGCCGCGCCAGTTCCGCTGGACCTGGCTGGGCTTCGGCGCCAGCACGGCGCTGGCGCTGTGGATCGGGCGCATCGACTTCGGCTATCCCGAGCTGACCGACCTCAACGTCGTGCTGTTGTGGCTGTTCTTCTTCCTTGCCGTGCGACGGCTCGCGCTCATCGGCACGCAGTTCGCCACGTTGCGCGCGGAGCTGTCGCAGCGCAATCGCCAGCTCGAGCGGTCGCTGGCGCGCATCCAGGAGCTCGCCAGCCATGACGAGCTCACTGGCGCGTTCAACCGCCGCCACTTCATGGAGTTGCTGAACGACGAGCGCGAACGCTCGCACCGCACGCAGCAGCCCTACTCGGTGGCGCTGTTCGACCTCGACCACTTCAAGACGATCAACGACCGCTTCGGCCACGCGGCCGGCGACGCCGTGCTGCGCGACTTCTGCACGCTGGTGCAGGCCCACATGCGCGTCACCGACCGCTTCGCACGCTGGGGCGGCGAGGAGTTCGTGCTGCTGATGCCGGTGACCACGCCGGTTGAGAGCGCGTCGCTGGCCGTGGAGCGCATCCGCAGCGCGGTGGCGTCGCACGACTGGAGCAGCACCTCGGCGCTGCCGTCCGACGTGCGGGTGACGGTGTCGGCCGGCGTGGCCACCTGCGTGTCGGCCGAGTCGGCCGAGGCGCTCATCGCGCGGGCCGACGTGGCGCTGTACGAGGCCAAGGACGCCGGGCGCAACTGCTTCGTGATGGCGCCTTGAGCGAGCGTCACGTTGCCATGAAGCTCGTGATGAACAGCCCCGCCACCGCCACGCCCATCACCGCCGTCGCCGCCCATCCGAAGAAGCGGTGGCGCGGACTGATCGTGAGCTGGCCCATCAGCGCCTTCGACTGGCCGATCCACATCATCACCACCATGATGGGCACCGAGATCACGCCGTTGACGATGGCGCTCCAGACCAGCGCCTTGATGGGATCGACGTCCAGGGTGCTCACCAGCGTGCCGATGAGCGTGGCCGCGATGATGATCACGTAGAAGCCGCGCGCCTCGTGGAAGCCGCGCGACAGCCCGGCCTTCCAGCCGAACGCCTCGCTCACCGCGTAGGCCGCCGAGCCCGCCAGCACGGGCACGGCCAGCAGCCCGGTGCCGATGATGCCCAGCGCGAAGATCGCGAACGCGAACTCGCCCGCCACCGGTCGCAACGCCTCGGCGGCCTGCGACGAGGTCTGGATGTTGGTGATGCCGTGCATGTTTAGCGTGACCGCCGTCGAGATCACGATGCACAGCGCGATCACGTTGGAGAACACCATGCCGAACGAGGTGTCCTGCTTGATGCGCGACAAATGCTCCGCCGCGTACTCCGGGTGCTCGCGCAGCGCGGCTGCCTCGGGCCGGCGCGCGTTGTCCTCCACCTCCTGCGAGGCCTGCCAGAAGAACAGGGACGCGCTGGTGGGGGTGCCCAGCACGGCCACCACCATGGACGCGTAGTCGTTCCTCGACGTGCCCGGCGGGATGAAGCGCCACGGCGTGAGGGCCTCGATGGCCACCTGGCGCCACGGCACCGACACCGACAGGATGACCGCCACGTACGCGAACAGCCCGAACGTGAGCCACTTGAGCACGCGCACCGTGCGCTCGTACGAAAACGACACCTGGCAGACGATGGACAGCACGCCGAAGCCCAGCACGTAGAAGGCCGGATGGCCGCCCGCCAGCAGGCGCACGCCCTCGCCCATCGCGCCGATGTCGGCCGCGATGTTGATGGTGTTGGCCACCACCAGCAGGCCCACCAGCAGCAGCGTGAGCCAGCGCGGGCACATCTTGGCGATGTTGGCGGCCAGGCCTTCCCCCGTCACCCAGCCGATGCGCGCCGACAGCATCTGGATGCCGATCATCAGCGGCGTGGTGAGCAGCAGCGTCCACACCAGGCCGAAGCGGAACTGCGAGCCGATCTGCGAATAGGTGGCGATGCCGCTGGGGTCGTCGTCGGCGGCCCCGGTGATGAGGCCGGGGCCCAGGCGCCTGGCGAGGCCGTTGATCTGGCCGTTGAATTTCGTGTTCATTTCACACCTCCCAGTGCAGGCGCAGGGCGTA
>JACMOG010000654.1 GCA_014378125.1 Vitreoscilla sp.
AGCCTGTACAGCCTGATGCAGGGCAAGACCGTGATCGCCATCGCGCACCGGCTGTCCACCATCGCCGCCATGGACCGGCTGGTGGTGCTGGACAAGGGCCGCATCGTGGAGGAGGGCGACCATCGCTCGCTGCTGGCCAAGGGCGGGCTCTATGCGCGCCTGTGGGCGCACCAGAGCGGCGGCTTCCTGGGCGAAGAGACCGACCCCGAGGCGCCGCCGCAGCGCGCCGATGCGCTGGTCACCGAGGACGACGAGGCGGAGTAGCACCCGCGGTCGCGGGTTCCTGCGCGTGCGGTGGTACGCCTTTCAGCCGGGCGGCCGCAAGCGCCGCGCAGGCCAGCGCGCCCATAGACACCAGGCAGGTGATGCGCAGCCCCGCGCCGATGTGGTCGGCGTCGCCATGCGCCAACGCGCCGAACACCGCCACGCCGATGGCGCCGGCCGACTGGCGCGCCGTGTTGAGGATGGCCGCGGCCAGCGACGATCGGCTCTTGTCGACGGCCGACAGCACCGTGGTGGTCATCGCCGGCACCGCCAGGCCCATGCCGGTGGGGATCAGCAGGAACCCCAGCAGCATCAGCCCGAGGCTGGCCGACGTGGAGGCCCATGCCAGCACGCCGAAGCCGGCGAGGTCGATGAGCGCGCCCACGATCATCGGCTTGCGCGTGCCGAAGCGCCCGATGGCGCGGCCGCTGAGCACGTTGGACAGGAAGAAGCCGGCCGTCAGCGGCAGGAAGGCGAGGCCGGCCTGCATCGGCGTGAAGTGGCGAGCGCCCTGCAGGAACAGCGCGATGACGAAGATCGCGCCGTAGTAGGTGCCGTTGACCACGGTGCCGAAGAAGACGGCGCCGCGGAAGTCGCGTCCGCGGAACAGGTCGGTGGCGATGACCGGCGCCGCAGCGCGACGTTCGACGAGCGCCAGCGCGACGGCCAGCACGATCGTCGCCGCCACGCCGCAGAGGATGAGCGCATCACCAAGGCCGCGCGTGCGCGATTGGATCAAAGTGCCGATCAGCGTCGCCAGCAGCAGCGTGGCCAGCAGTTGACCCGCCACGTCCAGCGGCGGCCGAGCCTGGCCGGTCGGTGTTTCCTGCAGGTGCCGCGCCAACCAGAAGCCCGCGGCGCACAGCGGCACGTTCACCCAGAAGATGGCCGGCCATCCCACGCTGCCCACGAGCAGTCCGCCCAACACCGGCCCCAGCGCGATGGCGATCGACCCGGCCGCCGTCCAATAGCCGATCCCGCGTGCGCGGGCACGTGCATCGTGCGCGAGGGCGTGGTTCAGCAGCGCCAGCGAGTTGGGCAGCATCACCGCGGCCCCGAAGCCCTGCACTGCGCGCGCCATGTTCAGCGCCAACGCGGTGGGCGACAGCGCGCAACCGATGGAGGCCAGCGCGAAGATCGCCATGCCCCACTGGAACGCGCGCCGCGCCCCGAAGCGATCGCCCAGCGCGCCTGCCGACAGCATGAAGGCCGCGAAGGCCACGGCATAGGCATCGACGACCCATTGCAGCCCGCCGACGTCGGCATGAAGCCCGCTGGCCATGGCGGGCAGGGCCACGTTGACGATGGTGACGTCGAGCTGGCCCACGACGAAGGCCATGGAGGTGGCCAGGACGACCAGGGCGAAGGAGGGTGGCGGGGTGTCTCTGCTCATGCGGACATGCTAGTGGCGCGCGCGGCGCCATGTTTCGTCCGGGGACGAAGCATGGCTTGCTGGCCGGTGCGCTTGTGGATGTCACCATGCGATGACAAAATCGCCCGTCACCCACCGAGCCGCGCCGATGCCCTCACGCCTGAAGACAGAACCCGCCGCGCCGATCGCCGTCGCCAAGCCCGCGCGCAACGCCGGCGACACCCGCGCCCGCATCCTGGCCGCCGCCCGCGTGCGCTTCTCGCTCGACGCCTACGAGAACGTCGGCACCCGCGACATCGCCGCCGACGCGGGCGTGGACGCCGCGCTGGTCAACCGCTACTTCGGGGGCAAGGAAAAGCTGTTCGACGAGGCCATCCACGACGCCTTCGCCATCAAGGACCACTTCGACGGCCTCGACATGGCGCAGTTCGGCCAGGTGATCACCACGCTGGTGATGGACGGCAGCGAGGAGCGCCGCGAAGCGAAGTTCGACGCGCTGGGCATCCTGCTGCGCGCCTCGGGCAGCCCCGCCACGCAGGAGCGCGTGTCGGCCCGCTTCCACGCCGAGTTCGTGTTGCCGTTGTCGCGCCTGCTGCGCGGCCGCGACGCCGAACTGCCCGCGGCCCTCATCGCGTCCTACCTGATCGGGCTGGCCACCATGAAGCACGCGCTGGGGTCGCCGTTGCTGGGGGCGCAGACGCAGCGCAAGGCGGTCGCCACGGTGAGCGCGGCGATCCAGGTTTGCGTGGAGGGGTGACGGGACGCCCTTGCACCTCAGGTTGAACGAGGGGGGAGGCCTTCTTCTAGGGATGATCGTGCGCTTGCACCAGCGGGACTGCCGGGCCAAGATCTGGAAGACCCAACAGCAGGAGTGCGCTATGACGCCGATTCGCTTGGATGTTCCTACGGCCGCCCAGGAGAAAGACTACTGCTGCTGGCACACCGGCGCATACATGATCTGGCTGTATTGGCAGGGTCAAAGCGGCAGGCAGGGGCCCATGAATACAGTGGCCAGTTCGTACGAAGCGGCCGATACGTCGGGGCTCGACTATGGCCAATTCATCACGTTGGCGCAGAAGGTGGGACTCAACTACATCAAGGTCAAGAACCAGCACAGCGAGGACGATCTCGCGCGCTATCTGGAGAACTACGGCCCGGTATGGAGCTGCGGCACCTGGTTCGGGCCTGACCATGTGATCGTGCTGACCGGCGTTGCGCCCGGCAAGGTCTACTTCAACGATCCCGACGGTGGTGTGAAGAGGGAGGGCACCGTGAAATGGTTCAACGAAAAGCTGTATACGCAATGCAGGGGTTGCCTGATGGTCAAGGACAAGGACGCCTACTGACCTTGCAGATCAGGTCGAGTTACATGCGCATGCGGGGTCAGTCTTGCTCGGTAGTAAAAATACCTTCGCCGCAGGAACTGCATTGAAAAGCCGAGCACGGCTTGGCAAGACTGCCCGGAATGTCGATCAGGCGTCCGTGCGCACGCTCACTTCGGAGTCAGCTGCGCCAGCACGCCCTGCACCGGCGCGCCATCCGGCTGCGCCAGCCAGTTGAGCACGTTGCCGTTGGGGCACCCGGTGCCGTCGACCGACGACACCAGCGCGTTGAGCGCGGTCGTGACGCTTCGCATGTAGCAGCTGCCGATGCTGTCGCCGTAGGTGACCGATTGCGTGCCGGCCTCGCCGACGCGGGTGGCCGCGCCGTTGCTGTCGAACACGAGTCCGGACTTCACGTTGATCGCGTTCTCGAACGAGCTGTCGAACACGTTGCGACCGTCGACCGTGCGCGACGCCACGTTGGTGAAGTCCTGCGACGTCGCCGTGTCCTGCGTGTTGGCGTTGTTGTCGAAGACGTAGGTCAGGTTGAGCGGGTAGCTCAGCGAGAACCGGTCGATCGTCGTCGACCCGCCCTGGCTGGTGGTGACGACCGTCGCCACAGTGGAGGTCTGCGCGATCACCTGCGAGTACAGGGCACCGTTGATCTGGAACGTCTGCTCGTTGTCGAATGCCAGGGCCTGATCCACCATCGTGGTGACGCGGCCCTTGGACGTGTTCACGTAGCCCGTGACCGCGTAGTGGCGCGTCGCCGTCGTGCCGAGCACGCCGCTGATGCTGCCGTCCGACGCCACCACGGTGCCGTCGGTGACGACCGGCGCCGTGAGCGTGGCGGTCGTCAGGGAGTTGCTGAAGATGGCCCCGCCGGTGCTGGTGGAGCCCGCGTCGCGGTAGACCAGCAGGTTGCCGACCACGGCGTAGTGATCCTGTGCGCCCTCCACCGAGATGGCCACGGTGTGCGATGCGCCATCGCTCAGCGCGCCGGCGAACGGCGTGAGGTCGATGCGCGACGGCACGAAGGCGAGCGTCTCGGCGCCGGGCGTGGGACGCCAGAGCCCGGGGTCGATGCCCCCGGTGTAGACGCGCGGCACCACGGGCGCGAGCCCGGCCGGCTGGCCGTCGATGGAGACCAGCACCTCGCGGAAGCTGCCGCCGCCGCAGTTCTGGAGCGCGTTGGCCTGGTTGTCGGGCACGCAGGTGTACCAGAACTCGTCGCCGCCCTGGCTCTCGGCCAGGACGTCCAGGTACAGGTGCACCATGTTCGTGGGCAGCGACAGCGTGCGCGTGAGCGCATCGGTGGCCGTCGAGAGGTTGGCCGGGTCGCCCTTGATCGGGTCGCCGACGAAAGGAATCACCACGTCCGCGACGCGCGGCGAGGCGGCGTCGACCGCACGGGCCGCGGGATAGAACACCAGCCTGGCGGAGCCCTGGATCAGTCCGGTATAGGTGCTGTCGACGATATTGTCGAGTCGGACGTAGCCGGTGGCGGTGGTTGCCAGAGCCGTCGCGACCTCCGTCAGGTCACGTTCGACGTGCCAACTCGGTGCCACCGCGGCGGAAGGCTCCTGCGTGGTGCCGAAATAGAGGTTCACGCCCCCGATCGAGATCAACGCGGTGCGGTCGAACTGCCGCCCGGCGTTGACCGAGAAGTCCGCCTCGAGCACGACCTTGGCGTACGGGCCGGTGCAGGTGCCCGCGCCGGGGTAGCTGAACGGATGGGCGTCGAACCCGCTGTAGGTCATGCCCGTGTACAGCGTCACGCTGCACGGCGCGGTCGTCGGGCGGGGTAGCAGGGCGTCCGCCACCACGACGCCCGTCGCGCCCGGGGACGCCGCGAGAGCGGCCACCGGCACCACGCCGCCGGCGACGGTCAGCTTGTCATAGTCGCCGCCGCACCCGCCGAGCAGGACCACGGAGGCACAGATCGCGAGCGCCGTGCGAAGGCGTGCGTGCGAAGCGGAAGTCGGGAGAGTGGGCATCGACGCTTTCAGTGGGATGGAATGTTGCGGGCGTGTACGCAATCTGTATGCCATTCCGTCGCGGTGTATGTCGACTGTCAGCGGGGCGGGCTCGTCGGCTCCTGTCGAGCTGGGATGCATCAGGCCTGCACGGCGAGGAACGGCAGGTCTGGCGTATCGTCAGGAATCCTCCCCTATCCAACCGCACACTCCGCCATGTTGAAGATCCATCACCTCGGCCACTCCCAATCCGAGCGCATCGTCTGGCTCTGCGAGGAGCTCGGCCTGCCCTATGACCTCGTGCATTACACGCGCGACGCCGTCACCCGGCTCTCGCCGCCGGTGTTGCGCGCGCTGCACCCGCTGGGCGCGGCCCCCGTGCTCGAGGCCGATGGGCTGCAACTGGCCGAGTCGGCGGCGATCGTCGAATACATCATCGTGGTGCACGGTGGGGGCCGCCTGAAGCTGGAGCCGCCGCATCCGGACTACGCCGCGTACCTGTACTGGTTCCACTTCGCGAACGGCAACCTGCAGCCCGTGATCGGACGCCTGATGTCGGTGAGCCGCGCGAAGCTGGGCGCTGACCACCCGCTGCAGAAGGCGACGCAGGAACGCTTCGATCGCGTCCTGGCGCTCGTGGAGGCACGACTGGGTGACGTCCCGTTCCTGGCCGGCGAGGAACTCACGGCCGCGGACATCATGACGGTGTTCTCGCTGACGACGATGCGGCTTTTCCAGCCGTTCGACCTCGCGGCGCACCCCAACATCCGCGCCTACCTGCAGCGCATCGGCAGCCCCGCGGCGTTTTGGCGCGCGGTGGGAAAGGGGGGCCCGGGTCTGGTGCCCATGGTGGGATGGCCGGGCGGCGCACTTTCCCCCCGACACCCCCACCTTGATCGACGAGAACCACGCCGCCAGGTTGGCGATGTCGGCGTCGCTCAGCGGCTTGGCCATCAGCGTCATGATCTCGTGCTTGCGCGTGCCGCCGCGATAGGCCTTCAGCTGCTCCGACAGGTAGCTCGCCGGCTGGCCGGCGAGGTTGGGCGTGTCGGGGGCGACCGCGATGCCTTGCGGGCCGTGGCACATCGCGCAGGCCGCCGCCTTGGCCTTGCCGGCGACGGCGTTCTGCGCTTGCGCCGCAGGGGCCGGCAACCGGGTCGGGAGGAGGAGCACGACCGGCGTCCCGTGCCTCCC
>JACMOG010000655.1 GCA_014378125.1 Vitreoscilla sp.
CTGGTACAACAGGACGACAAGGGCGCGCTGACGTTGGTGGTCACCAGCCAGCTCGAGAGCGCGCAGCGCGCCGACCGCTGCGACGAGGTGCACTGGGTGGCGCTCGACCCCGCGGGCCAGGTGCTGGCGGGGGACGGCGAACTGTCCACCCACGGCGGTCCGCCATCGGCCATCGACTGGCGCTTCCTCGACGCCGTCTACGAAGACAAGCCCGTCCGCGTCGCGCTCCATAGCTGGACGTGCGTGCCCGCCACGCCGGGCCACGCGGCCGGGCTGTGCGAGGCGCGGGTGTCGGAGACGCTCAACAAGCGCCGCGGCGTCGCCCGGCAGGTGCTGGCCGCGGCCGCGTCGGCCATGGTGGTGGAGGCGCTGGTGCTGGCCGTGCTGGGCTGGTTCGCCATCGCACGCAGCCTGCGGCCCGTGGAAAGCCTCAGCAAGGACATCGAGCAGCGCTCCCCCGAGCACCTGGGCGCGGTCGACCGGCCCGACATCCCGCGCGAGGTGGCGCCGCTGGTGAGCGCGCTCAACGGACTGTTCGCCCGCGTGGTCAAGGCCTCGGCCGCGGAGAAGGCGTTCATCGCCGACGCGGCCCACCAGCTGCGCACGCCGCTCAGGGTGCTGCGCACCGAGACCGAGCTGGCGCTGCTGGAGGCCCATCCGCCGCAGCTCGAGGGGTTGCTGCGCCGGCTTCACCACGCCACCACGCGCGCGGCGCGCCTGGCCAACCAGCTGCTGTCGCAGGCGCGCGCCGAGCACGACCGCCACAACTCGGCGATGGAGCGCTTCGACCTGAAGCAGATCGCCACCGAGGCCGCCGAGGAATGGGTGGCGCGCTCCGTCGACGCCGGCGTCGACCTGGGCTTCGAGCTGGAGACCGCACGCGTCGACGGCCACGGCTTCCTGCTGCGCGAGATGCTGGCCAACCTGCTGGACAACGCCATCAACTACGCCGGCCACGGCGCCCGCGTCACCATCCGCACCGGCGCCGCGCCCGACGCCGTGGCCTGCGCGATGCTGGAGGTGGAGGACAACGGCCCCGGCATCGCGCCCGAGGAGCGCGAGCGCGCCTTCGAGCGCTTCCAGCGCGGCAACACCGGCGGCACCGGCAGCGGCCTGGGCCTGTCCATCGTGCGCGACATCGCCTTCCACCACGGCGCCCGGGCCGAGCTCCTCGACGGACCCGGCGGCATCGGGCTCAAGGTGCGCATCACGTTCGCGCCGCTGGATGCGGTGGTGCGCCCATCCCGCGTTTCTCGCGCGTAGTGCAACCGCCAACCGGCGCCGCCGCTCGCCGCGCGGCAGGAGTTTGAAGGGAGCGGCGGATCCGGCTCTGCCGGGCCGCTCGCGGGCGGCCCCTCGGGGGCAGGGAGCGACAGCGACCGTGGGGCTTCATGATTTGCGACAATTGGTGAATGTTCCAGCCGTCCCAGCACGACGTCCGTCGTTTCTTCTGCGAGACCCACGCGCTCGCGTCCGGTGGCGCGCCCATGTCGCCCATCCAGATCCTCGCGTCGCAGTGGATCGCGGAGCACCCCGAGTACCACGCCGACCTGGCCGACGTCGACGCTGCGCTGGCCGCTGTGTTCGAGGTGGATGACGGCCGCACGAACCCGTTCCTGCACCTGGCGATGCACCTGACGATCAGCGAGCAGTGCAGCATCGACCAGCCCAGCGGCATCCGCCAGGCGGTGGAACTGCTGGCGGCGCGCCGGCAGTCGCTGCACGACGCCCACCACGCCGCGATGGACTGCCTGGGCGAGATGATCTGGCAATCCCAGCGCAGCGGCCTGCCGCCCGACGGCCACCAGTACCTCGACTGCGTGCGGCGCAAGGCCACGAGCGACTGACGCCGCCCCCCGGCGGAAAGTGCGCGGTAAGGCGAGTCAGGCGATGCTTCGCCCCGCTCCGCTGCCCGGTAAATTAATCCGGTGTTAACGTCATCGATTGATGACATGAACGCCGTCGTGCAGCGAGTGTCCACAGAAACAAAACCCGCGCCAGCAATGATTGCTTAGGCAGTAATTTCATGGGGGAATAGCTCCCGCGCGGGAAAACCCGACTACGATGCGCCGCTGAACGTCGAATCGTGAGGTATCGACGCGCCTGAATTTCGAGGAGCAGGAATGATCTACGCAATCGTCCGACGTCCGCCCTGGCGCGCCACCCCGCTGTGCGTCGCCGTCGGCCTGGCCCTGTCGGCATGTGCCGTGGGACCCGACTTCCACACGCCCGACGCGCCCCGCGTGGCCGACGCGAGCCACCCGTACACGTCGGCCCCGCTGCCGGCCATGCCTGTCAGCGGCGCCAGCCCGGCCTACGTGCCGCAGCGCATCGTCGACGGCCAGGACATCTCCGCCACCTGGTGGGAGGCGTTCCAGTCGCCCGCGCTCAACGCCCTGGTGCAGTCGGCGCTGCAGCACAGCCCCACCGTGGTGGCGGCCCAGGCCACGCTGCGCCAGGCCGAGGA
>JACMOG010000656.1 GCA_014378125.1 Vitreoscilla sp.
CGCGCCAACGCCGCGCGGACGAATTTCAGCGAACGCCCTCGGAATCCGGCCGTCCAGGCCGGATTCAAGGCGCACGTGCGGAGTCGAGCCAAGTGCATGCCAGTCGCTCCGCAGCGCGGGCACCCGACCCGCGCGAAGCGTTCAACCCTCATTTCACAACGAGGCGCACCAAGAACACCAAGAACACCAAGAACATGAATCGCACCAAGCCAACAGCATCGGCGCTACGCGAGGAGCCCCTCGAGTTGACCGAGCGCCGCAATCGTTGCCGCCGCCTCGGTCTCGCTCGTGGGTGCGTGGAAACCGGACAGCCACACGGCCCGCATCCCGGCTGCGCGAGCGCCAGCGATGTCGTTCGCGGGATGATCGCCGATGAACCAGCAGCGTTCGGGCGGCACGCCGATTTCCGAGGCGGCGAGTTCGAAGATGCGCGCATCGGGCTTCTTGACGCCCGCGCGTTCCGAACTGAGTACCGTGCGCAGGAGTCGGTCCAGGCCCAAATGCCGGACCAGCGCGCGGCGCGAGGCGTCCATGCCGTTGGACACGATGCCCAACGCGTAGCCGGCGCCGTGCAGGCGGTCGATCAGGGCCGTGGCGCCCGGCATCTCCACCGAGTGCGTCGGAAAGTGTGCAAACCAGTGGTCGACGAGATCGGCGTGCGTGGGAACGCTGCCCCAGCGAAGCCGGGTGGCCAGCGTGGCGGACACGTCGTCGCGAACGGTCGAGAAGGGCGAACCCTTCACGCCGTAGCCGCCGTTGTCACGCTCCTCGATGAGGCGACCGACGAGCGCGGCATCGGCGTCCTCGAGGCGTCCCGCAAAGTCCTGCGCGAAGCGTCGCGCGTACGAGGCGATGCTCAGTCCACGATGGGTGAGCGTGTTGTCGAGGTCGAACAGCACGCCCTGGGCAGCCGCGGTGCTCATGGTTGCGGCAGCGCCGTGCCGCACGCACTGCAGAACCTCGCGTCGGCCGTCGCCCGCGTGCCGCAGGCCGTGCAGAAGCGCGCCGACGAGGCCGGTGCCGGACTCGCCGGCGCCGGCGCCGACGTCACGCGCGGCGCGCCGGGCGCGCCCGCGAGCGCCTCGACGCGGGCGAGCGAGGGCGCGTTGCCGCCCAGCAGCGCCTCGGTGGCCTGCAGCGCGGCGATGCGGTGCTGGTCTTCCGCCGCGCGCGGCGCCGCGAACACGCTCTGCCGGTCGGCGAAGGCCTGCAGGTCGCTGGCCAGCCGCGCGGCCTCCTGCGACGTGGCGTACATGGCCGTCACCTGGCGCTGGCCGTCCTTGCCGAACACCACCGACTCCACGCGCGCGCGCCAGATGCGCAGCGTCATCGCTTCCACGCGCACGACGTCGTTCTCGGTGTGCAATCGGCTGTTGAACTGGTTGCCGGTGCCGATGCGCGACGATTGCCACGTGCCCAGCAGTTCCACCCAGACGAGCGCCGACTCGAAGTTGAAGCGGCCCCAGATGGCGCCCGCCGACTGGAAGCAGAACGCCGCGATGGCCAGGCACACGGCGGCGTAGCCCACGGTGGCGGTGCTGCCCCAACCTTCGGACAGCACGCGCGACGGATCGAAGCCGCGCACGTAGACGAGCGCGCACACCACGCCGATGATGGTCAGCAGCGTGCCGTACAGGTCGAGCATCACCAGCCAGCTGTGGCGCGGCTCGCGCAGCGCGCTGCCGAACGTGACGGCGGCGGTGCCCGACATCGGCATGGGCTGCGTCTCTTCCAGCAGCTCGCCGGCGAAGCGTCCGGAACCGGCCGCCCCCTCGGTCACCGGCTCGATGCGCGTGTAGCGCCGGTTGGGAATCTTCTCCACCCACTGATCCTGCAGCGTGCGGTCGAGCTCGGTGATCAGCGAGGCCGGTGGCCCGTTCATCGACAGCGTGCGCTGCTCGCACGCGCGCTCGGTCTGCGGCGACGCATCGAGCTGCGCGTGCAGCGCGCACAGGATCAGCACCACGGCCACCAGCGCGCACACCAGCAGGAACACCGCCTGGCTGGTGACCGAGTAGCGCACCGACGGTAGCGCCGCCCCCAGCATGCCGGCGGCCACCGGCCCCACGATGGCGGCCACGATCAGCGCGATGAGCGAGCCGGTGCCCAGGTTGGCCTGGTTGCCGCTCACCAGCGGCAGCAACAGCACCGCGGCGCCGAACACGAAGTACACGATGGAGATCAGCGGCCGCGTGGCCTGCGTGCCGAACAGGCCCCACGCGAACAGGAAGCTGGCCAGCGTCACCAGGAACGACAACGCATTGAAGAAGTGGCGCTGCGCGAGCTCCTGCACCACCAGCGGCGCGGTGATCAGCCGCGGCACCGCGTGGTACAGCACGCCGTTGAGCGCGCCCTGCGGCTCGGGGTACTCGAGGCCGCCCTGGCGCAGCGTGGTCTTGTAGAAGTCGGCGCGCGCCGAGTTGCCGGTGGCGCCGATGGCCACCTCGGGCGCCAGTGAGCGCGGCCGGCCGCGGCCGAAGAAGAAGCGCAGCCGCCGCGCCGCCACCACCGCGAACGAGAAGCCCGCGGCCAGCAACGCCACCCCCACCAGCAGCGGCGCGATGCCAAGCCGCGTGGAGTTGGCCTGGATCGCCTCGCGCGCCCACAGCAGCCCGACGACGCCGCCCGCCAGCGTGATGACCGCGCACGCGAACAGGAAGCTGTTCTCCACGCGGAACGGGTTGGGCAGCTCGAGCCGCTTGTTGTCCGAGCTGTAGTCGTAGGCCAATCGTCGCTCCTGGGGTAAGCGGTGATTCTAGGAGGCGTCGGATGTGCGTTTCTGCCCGCTTTTGTCGACTCAGGGCGCGCGAAGGCGTGCTCCGCCCCTAACATCGCGGTCTGCCGAAAGCTCGAGTCCGGACCCCACGCATGACCCCGCTGCCGCCACCGCACGTGTCGCGCCCCTTGTTCGCCAAGGGGCTCGCCGCGGCAATCGCCGGGGCGGCGCTCGCGCTGGTGGCGGGCTGCGCGGGAGGCCCCTCGGGGTCGGCTCGTGGCGCGGTGGACGACTTCCACCACCCCGTGGCTGCAGGTCTTCGCGGCTATCCGTTCGCGGCCTCGCGCGTGGCCACGCAGGATTACTTCGGCACCGTCGTCAGCGACGACTTCACGTGGCTCGATAACCCGGCCGATCCGGTGACGCGCTCGTGGCTCGCGGCCGAACAGGGTTACGCGCGGCGCTACCTCGCCGCGATGCCGGCCCGCGCGGCGCTGCGCCAACGGCTGCAGACGCTGGTGGGCTCCACCGCCAACGCGTACGCCAACCTCGTCGAGCGCGGCGGCGTTCTGTTCGCGCTGAAGGTCGTGCCGACGGTGCAGCGGCCGGTGCTCGTGGTCCTTAAATCCGTCGACGACCTCGCCAGCGAACGTGTGGTGTTCGATCCCAACGAACAGGCGTCGGACGGCTCGCTGGCCATCGACTTCATCCGTCCATCGCCCGATGGCCGTCGCGTGGCCATTGCGTTGAGGGGTGAAAACGCGGACGGCGACACGGTGCGCGTGATCGACCTGGGCGCCGGCGGCCAGGCGCTGCCCGACACGCTCGCGCGCGTGACGTCCGCGGGCGCGGGCGGCGACGTCGCGTGGAGCGCCAGCGGCGGCGGCCTGTTCTTCACGCAATACCCCGCGGCGGCCGGCCGCGCGGTGCCCGATGTCATGCCGTCGGTGCAGGTGATGTTCCACAAGCTCGGCGCGCCGTCCGGCCAGGATCGGGTGGAACTCGGCGCCGGCCTGCCGCACCTCGCGCGCGTGCGCCTCGAGAGCGCGCGCGACGGCCGCAACGTGCTGGCGCTGGTGGAAAACGGCCGCGGCGGCGACGTCTCGATGTACCTGAAGCCCTCCGACGCGACCGGCGAGGGCGCGTGGCGCCGCATCGCCACCGAGCAGGACGGCGTACGCGACGCGCAGTTCGGCGACGACGACGCGATCTGGATCCGCTCGATCGCCAACGCGCCGCGCGGCAAGGTGCTGCGCCTGCCCTTGTCCGACACCAAGGCCGTCAACTGGGATCGCGTGGCCACCATCGCCACGCCGCTGGAGGGTGCGGTCCAGCGCTTCACCGTGGCCGGCGGCACGCTGTACCTGGCCGAAGGCCAGACCGGCCCCAGCCGCCTGCGCCTGGTGGACGTGCGCACGAAGCGCCGCAGCGCCGTGGCGCTTCCGCCCACCGGCGCCGTCGCGGCGTTGGTGCGCATCGGCCGCAACGACGTGGTGGCGCAG